>NZ_CALHHT010000432.1 GCF_938031315.1 uncultured Campylobacter sp. | reverse complement strand
CGTAGGCACAGCCGTTATCGCCGCTGTCGGAGACGCCAAAGAGCTTCTTTTTCGCGAGCCGTCTTTAAATTTACGGCGCGCGTAAATTTTAAAACAAAAATTTCGTCCGAAAAAAGCGAGCGCAAACACAAATTTTAAGCCCTGCTTTAAAATTTCAAAGCCGAAATTTTGTTTTAAGCTTAGGCTCGCAATCGCTCGCAAAGCCTCGCCGCACGCCGTGCGAGCACATAAAGCATGCAGTAAAATTCCGCGCGCCGCGTCGCAAGCAAATTTTAAAAAGCCGCTCAAATTTAGCCTCGCAAAGCCGCGCTTAAAGCTTCTTTTCCCAATTAAGCGCGCTTAGGATGATCTCATCCAGGCTCTCGTGCTCGGGATGCCAGGAGGTTTTGGTGCGAATTTTATCCGCGTTTGAGATGAGGCAGGCAGGATCCCCCGCTCTGCGCGGAGCGATCTCCACTTTAAAATCCACGCCGCTTACTTTTTTAGCTTCATTGACGACCTCTTTTACGCTAAAGCCCGTGCCGTAGCCTACGTTAAATACTGCGCTATCATTGCTTTGTAGATAATCAAGCACTGCCAGATGCGCGCTTGCGAGGTCCTCTACGTGGATGTAGTCGCGTATGCAGGTGCCGTCCTTGGTGTCGTAATCATCGCCGAAAATGCTCATCTTATCGCGTTTACCGACGATCGTTTGAGTCGCTACCTTAATTAGATGCGTCGCGTTCGGGTAGTTTTGCCCGATCGTGCCGTCGCTAGCCGCACCTGCAACGTTGAAGTAGCGCAAAATTCCATATTTAAAATTCGGATTTGCCGCCGCCGCGTCTTTTAGCACCCACTCGACCATCAGCTTGCTTCTGCCGTACGGATTGATCGGGTTTTGCGGAGTTTCCTCGCTTACTTGCGGGATATCCGGCTCGCCGTAGGTCGCCGCAGTGGAGCTAAAGATAAAGTCTTTCACGCCGTATTTGTTCGCAAGCGCGATCAAATTCATCGCGTTGGCGGTGTTGTTTAGATAGTATTTTAGCGGATTTTGCGTGCTTTCAAAAACCTCGATAAACGCCGCAAAGTGAATGATCGCATCAAACTTCTCACGCTTAAAAAGCTTCTCGATTGCGGGGGTGTTTTCTAGGCTTTCCTGCACGAACTCAAACTCGCCCACGTCGCGAAGCGCCTCGATCGCTCGCATTGAGCCTTTGCAAAGATTATCCAGTATGACGACGTCGTGGCGGTTTGCCTCTAAAAGCGCCTTTGCGACGTGGCTACCGATGTATCCAGCGCCGCCTGTGATTAAAATTTTCATCTATTCTCCTTCGGATCAAATTTATCAAAATACGCGATTATAGCCCCTTAGATTAAATCGCTGGTCGCACGCGCAAAAATACGGGGAAGCGCGGCTTTTTCTCGCGGGTTAAATTTTGGTATTGATAGGTGATGATCGTGCCCACCTTAGGCGGATTTGCCCGCATCTCGTCGCTAAAGCCCGTGCCTACTTTAAATTTCGCTCCGCTACGTAGATCCACGCAGCTAAGCGAACCCATCTTACCCTCGTTTTTGCCGTAGCCCGGGTTGATTTTTACGACCTTGCAATCGCTATCGTGCGTCTTTTTGTATTTTAAAATTTTATCGCTGCGCCCGCTCTCATAAAGCGCGTTTGGATCGCGCAGTACGACCCCCTCGCCGCCTGCGGCAATGACGCGATCGAAATACGCCTGCACGTCGGCGTGCGTGCTTACCGGAGTTTGCTGCACGATGAGCAAATTTTGCGCGCCGCTTGAGGCGATAAAATTTCTTAAAATTTCCATCTTCGCGCTTAGGTTTTTCTGCTCCTTCGGCAGGTCAAACGCGTAAAATTTCACCCTGCTCCACCGCTCATCGGGCACGCTAGAAGAGACGATCGAGACGAGCTGTTCAAACTCTCCGCGCGCCGTGTATAGCTCGCCGTCCACGAAAAACGGCGGAAAGCCCGCGCTCCAGCCCTCGGGAGCGTTTATGATCTTGCCGCGCCTGGAGCGCAGATTTTTGCCGTCCCAGATCGCGCGCACGCCGTCTAGCTTCTCGCTAACGACCCAGCCTGTAATATTCATGCCGGGGACGTACTCTTTAAGCAGCATCGGTTTAAATTTAGCCTCGTCCGCGACCGCGCCGCAGAGCAAAAACAGCGCACCCAAAACCGCGCCTTTTAAAATTTTAAAAATTTCACTTCGCATATGCCGCCAGCTCCCTTTCTATAAAGTCGCAAAAAACGGGCGTATAGCTCATGCCCGCGCACTCTTTTTGCAAAAATTCGCCCATCACCGCGATGTAATTCAGATAATCGTCCTTGGTGATCTTACCGCGCAAAAGCTCGTATTTCAAAAACAGCCAGTAGGTGTTGAGCACGTCGGATCTGCAGTACTCGTCGATCTTGGCCTGCTCGCCTGCGTAATACAGCTGCAAGACCTGATCGCCGTGCACGTCGTATTTGCCCGGCAAACCCACGCTGGCGCAGAGATGATCAAGCTTGAGCCCGCGCACGGCGCCAAAATCGCTGATGTGATCGAGCAAATCCAGATGAAACCGCCCGTCGTAGCGGCTGCGGTAGTTCTCCCATTTGCTCTTATTGTTATCGCGATCGTTCGTCTCAAAATACGCCGCGGCGCTTAGATCATAGCACATCGCGCGCGCCATAATCATCGGCAGATCGAACCCGCGCCCGTTGAAGCTCACGAGCCGCGGATTAAAATCCTCGATGAAGGCTAGGAATTTTGCGATTTTATCGCGCTCGTTCTCGCCCTCAAGCGTCGAGACACGCAAAAACCTGCCGAATCCGTCCGCCATCACGGCGCTAATGCTAACGACGCGGTGGAAGCAGACGGGTAGGAATTCGCTGCCGGTTTTTTCTTTGAAAATCTCCATCGCCCTAAGCGAGAGCAATTTGTGGTTTAAAATTTTGCTTTTATCCGCGTTAAAGATCGGTTGCTCGCCGTAAATTTTAAAATTTAGCGCTGGATCTTGCGCGGAATTTGAAGCGAGATTTTCGCTCTTTGAGCTTTGGAGCGCAGAGCTTTCCGCCGCGAAGCTCTGAGGCGCAGGGCTTCGGAACGCGGAATTTTCTACCGCAGAGCCCTGTGCTGCGGAGCTTTGAGACACGGTATCGTCGTAGGTTAAATTTAGCGATGCGGAATTTTTGGGCGCCGTATTTTGCGACATGGAATTTTCGCTCGTAAAATTTCTCTGCGCGAGATTTTCAGCGGAATTTTCACTGGCGAAGCTTTGAGACGCGACGTCTTGCTGCGTAAAGCTTTGCGGCGCGGAATTTTGCTCGGAATTTTCTATTTTAAAATTCTGCTCCGCCGAATTTACAGCAAAATTTAAAGGCGCACTTTGCTTCTCGCCGCCGATCTTTTGCGAGAGCTGCGCGTCAAAAAGCTTTGCAAAGCTTTTTTTATCGAAAGGCTCAAAGCAGTCCGCGATCGCGTCCTCATCCAGCACCCGCACCAGCGCCGCTACGTCTGGGATCGTCTCGCAGTCAAATACGCAGATATAATCCTTTTTCATTAAGCTCCTTCCTAACGGCTTTTACCGCTTTTTTCAAAAACGGCTCTGAAATAATCCTCTATCTTCATGCCGTTTTTAGGTACGCGCCTAATAGAACTCCTCGCTCATCCGAGGTTTTCATCGCCGCTTCCAACCTTAAAATTTTACGCTGCCGCATTTTCGCAACAAAAAGGGGCGTATGCGAAGGCGCGGCAAATTTCACTACCGCTCGCCGCGACGCAATTACCGTGCGCAAAAGCGCGCCGGTCGTTAAATTTATCTTTCGATCAAGCGCTTGATACCCGGCAAAAGCTCGCCGGACGCCTCGCAAATCCTACTTCGCAGCACGCTAAAACCGCCGCAGTAATCGCCCAGAAGCTGCAAAATATCGTCTCTGATAGCTTGCGAGCGCTCGGTAAGAAGCAGCTCCTGCAAAAGGGCGAAAATCTCGCTCTCATGCGCCAGCGTGCAGCCGTAATAGGGATCAAGGTAATAATCTAAACACAACAGAAGCGAGGCCTTTTCGGCCTCGTCATCACCTCGCAAAACGGCGGCGATACCCTCTACGCCGCTTTCTGCTATAGTTTTGTGCCTAGCCTCGTAATACACCGTGCATGTCAAATTTTCCCTTTTGCACGCCGCTTATTCGGCCTTGGCCGTATCCCACGCAAGGATCGTCTTACCCTCGGCGTCGGTAGCCACGTCGCCCATGCCCATGATGTTGTAGCCGCAGTCGACGTAGTGCACCTCGCCGGTCACGCCGCTAGCAAGGTCACTAAGCAGATACATCGCGCTGTTGCCGACGTCCTGCGTAGTGACGTTGCGTTTTAGCGGGCTATTTACTTCGTTGTAGCGTAAAATCATTCTAAAATCGCCTATGCCGCTTGCCGCAAGCGTTTTGATCGGGCCTGCACTGATGGCGTTTACGCGGATACCGCGCGCGCCAAGATCGTGAGCGAGATAGCGCACGGAGCTTTCAAGTGCTGCTTTTGCGACGCCCATTACGTTGTAGTGAGGCACGAATTTTGGTCCGCCAAGATATGTGAGTGTAAGGACCGAGCCGCCCTCTTTTAGCACCGGTAACACCGCGCGAGTAAGGCTTAGTAGCGAATAAACGCTCGTGCCCATCGCGATATCAAAGGCTTCTTTGCTCGTGTTTACAAACTCGCCCTCAAGCGCTTCTTTTGGCGCGTAGGCCACTGCGTGCACGACGAAATCTATCTCGCCAAGGTCTGCTTTGATGCGATCTGCAAGGCCGTCCAGGTGGGCTTGGTTATTTACGTCAAGTTCGTAGACGAATTTGCTCCCAAACTCCTCCGCTATCGGCTCTACGCGTTTTTTCAGCGCGTCGTTTAGGTAGGTAAACGCCATCTGCGCACCCTGCGCGTGACAAGCTTCGGCGATGCCGTAAGCGATAGATTTGGCGTTAGCGACGCCGACGATGAGGCCCTTTTTTCCTTTTAAAATCATTATTTCTCCTTTAAAATTTACTTGGCTTTTAAGCGTCTTTGAATGAGTTTTGATTTTGCTCCCTGCGACAGGCTACACGCCTAGTCTTGGTCGCAAAATCTGCAACAACATTCAAATCCATCTTAAAATACTTCCGCTTGTCTTTTTACGCTTAAATTTTACGCGAACTAAAAACTCTGCTAAAATTCGCTCAAATTTAACCCAAAGGCCGCGCCGTGCAAATTCCAAATTTAATCCGAAATTTTATCCGCAAACGCATCGTTTCAGAGTCCATTTTGCTGCCGTTTTTCTATCCCGATGAGGGCGAGTTTGAGAGTTTTCAGGAAGGATATAGACTTACTGACCGCAAAACTGGCGAGGAGCTAGCAGACGATACGCCCGGGCAGTGGCGCAAGAGCTGGCGGGTCATCGCGCGTAACGGCATGGACGATCCGTTTTTTGTGGATTTTGCTCTTGGTGACGCTTCACCCGTGTATTTTGCCTATCACGACGCTGGCTCTTGGGAGCCGATAAAGGTTGCGGACGACATCGTTAAATTTGAAGAAATTTTAACCGCACTTGCCGCGCTTGAGGCGCCTTGCTCTATTGAGCTGATCGCGTCGCTTGCTGATTTAAACAACGAATTTTATCGCGAGCTGGTGGACGACTATGCGCGGAAAGATGAAGCGCGCGAGGAGCCCGAATATAAATATTTCAGCGTTTTTACCCTGGACTTGGGCGCGGATAAGGTAAAAACGCTCGTGTTTTTAAAGAAATTTTTTGACGACGAGAGCTTTGCGGCGACCAAGGAGAGGGCGCAAAATTTGCCGCTTTGCGTATTTAACGGCATAGAGGAGCTAGCACTGCCGCTGCAAGACAAACTCGCCTCGCTCGGAGTTAAATTTCACGCCAGTGAGATAACTTTTAGCGAATTTATCGCGCGTAGTAGCTAAGCGAGCAAATTTTAAAATTTTAACTCTCGCTATAGCTAAATTTAAAATCTAGCGGCGAGTAATCCTATAAATTTTGTTTTCATCCGCTTGCTATCGCAGTGCGCTAACAAGCTTTGCGTACGATGGAGCGAAAATTAAAGCGTAAAATTGAAGTGGATTTTAAGCGCCCTACTTCTTTTTTTACTTGCAGTAGGGCGAATTTGCTTAAAGTAGCGAACTAAAGCGAGGCGAAAATTATCCAAACCTTGGATCTATTATCTTGCTCAGTTAGAGCAGCTGTTGCGAGCGACGAGCTCTGCAAAATCTAGGGCTGCGTCGTAGTCGGGCTCAGAGGCTATGTCGCTTACGAGCTCTTTATAAACCACAACGCCTGCGGTATCTATGACGAAGATCGCTCTGGCGCTGAGACCTGCTAATGCGCCGCTGGCGATGAGAGTGCCGTAGCGGCGGCAAAATTCCTTATCGCGGAAATCGCTTGCAACGCGTAGATTTTTGATCCCCTCAGTCGTACAAAACCTCCCCATCGCAAACGGTAAATCCATCGAAACGACGATTACTTCAGTGTTAGGAAGCGATGCGGCGCGCTCGTTGAACTTACGTGCCTCCGTCGCGCAGACGGGCGTATCTAGCGACGGCACGGCGACGATAATTTGCACGTGCTTGCCGCTAGCGATCTCGATTTCGCTTAGATCTTGAGCTACTAAGCGCACTTGCGGCGCGCGATCGCCTAGATTTATCTCTTGCCCGCTTAACTCTACGGGCTTTCCTTGAAATGTTACTGTTGGCATTTTTGTCCTTTGTTTTGAATTTGTAGCGGCGAATATACAAAAATTCCTTAAATTTCAGGTAAAATTGCTTTAAAAATCAAGGAGAGCAGATGGGCGAAGATATTTGGGGCGGCAGCAGCAATCCTGCGTCGCTAGCCAGTATAAGACGTAAAAGTGGCGAAGAAAAAAAGCCCTTGGACGAGAAGCCACAGGAGCAACCTGAGAATTTAGATTTAGCGCAAGAAGCTCTTGCGGCGGATAATACTAGCGAGCAAAATTTCGCGGCTCAGAATTCTATAGAGCAAAATTCCACTTCCATAAGGCAAAATTTTACTCCACAGAATTCTGCGGAGCAAAATTTAGCTTTTGCAGCTCAAGGCCTAGATGAAGAAAATTCTATTTTGCGAGATTCTGCCGCTACAGGCTCTAGCGAGCAAGATTCTAACGCTAAAAGTTTGAATTCTACCGAAAATGCTGCGAACTCGCAGAATTTTGTGGAGCAAAATTCCACTTGGCAAAATTCAGCTTCCTTAAATTCCGATAGAATTAACTCTACGCAAAGCTCAGCTAAGGCTTACGATCTAAATAAAGCCTACGCGTTTTATATGTTCCTCGGGCCTTTCGGCGCGCATAGATTTTATCTTGGGCGTATAATCTCCGCGATTTTTCAGCTTTTAGGCGGCTTACCATTTCTCATCTGGCTTTTTTTAGCAGTGGTTACTGTCATGTGGACGAGTATAGAAGGTAACGATCTGTTAGCGCTTATAAACTCGTCTCGTCCGGATTTAGGCGTGCAAGCATCAGACCTAAAAGATATAGAACAGGGCTTTTTTCATTTTATGGTTATTTTCTCGGTGCCCAATGTTTTGTTTTTAATTTGGCTTATTAGCGACTTTTTTAGGTTGCCTGATATGGTGCGAAAGCTAAATGTATCCGTAGGCGCGGGAGCAATCCTGTATGTTTATGCGGATGATGCTAAAGAGCAGAGCGAAAATCTATCTACTGCCAAAACTACCCTTTACATAGCGTTTGGGCTTGAGGCGTTAAATGCGGTAGGCAGATATATCAAGAATGTAGATAAAGTGGGTGCGTTGGAAGGTGTCGGACTTATATCGATGATATGCCTAGCTGTGGGGCTATATTTTTTAGCGCGCGCTATACGCAGCACCGATCTGCTATCAAACGCCGTGTTAGTCGGGGTTTCCTCGGCTATAAGCGCAGTAAGCACTATATTTGTAGGATTTGAATTGTTTAAACCATCAGTTTTTATGATAAGCATTTATTGTGTATGCACAGCGGTATATCTGATCTATCAACTGCTAGTTAGTAAAGAGCTTTACGATTGCAGCGGAGAGAAAAACTATCTAAGAGCGTTTTATGTTATTGCAGCTACGGAGATAGTAACTCTAGTCTTGATAGCGCTTGACTCACAGCTTTTCGCCTTAGTATTTGCCATAGGGTGGTTAGCTTCGGTAATTCTAAATGTTTCGGCGGTTTATGGCACTAGGGAGGTTACCGCTTCAAAAGGCGGCTACGGCCTAGTGCATCTGGCGTATCACGTAAGGCAGATGAACGGGCGGGAGTTTTAGGTATTTAAATTTAAGGGGCGATTAGTATAATCCTATATTATTTTAAAAAAGGAGTTTTAAATGACTTTTATGGAGTCTGTGCAAACTTGCGTAAAGCAAAAATACGCCGCATTTAGCGGGCGAGCATCGAGGTCGGAGTACTGGTGGTTTTTTCTATTTACCGTGCTTGGCGGGATTGTTTTGAGCTTGATAGATGGCGTTTTAGGCACTACGATAGGGTATAATCAAATAATAGCCGGCAAAATCGTCCATCAAGAAATCGGCATTATAGATGCGCTTTTTCAGCTAGCTATGCTCGTGCCAGCCATTGCTGTATCGGTCAGGCGACTACATGACACCGATAGAAGCGGCTGGTTTTTTCTGCTTATTTTAATGCCGATCGTGGGTGCTTTTTTCGGCGATATCGGGCTTTTGGTATCATTTGTGGGTTGGATAGTGCTGCTTGTATTTTTCGTGCAGCGCGGCGATAGCGGGTCCAATCGCTTCGGATACGATCCGCTATGATAAAGCTCTAAAGATTTGCGGAATTTTAGAATTATAAAATTCCGTGCAGATAAAATTCTTTGTATTATCACTTAAAATTCTATGCATAAGCACTTTGTAGCGCTAAATTTTTCTTAGAATAAGCTTTTCAAATCCTCTTTAATTGATTGCCATTATCTGTAACTTAGAATTTTTATATTATAATGACGCTCAAAATTTTATTTTAGAAAGGATGAAAATGAAAGAGAGAATCGAGGCGCTGTTCGCGCAAAACCCTAAAATTTCGATCGCGCAGATCTGCAAAGAGCTCGGCGCCAAGGAGATCGACGTACTGCTAAACTTGCCCGAGCGCTTCGGAAAGAGCGCGGGCGGCGATAAATTCGGCGAGGTCATTAGGGAGCTTGAGAGTTGGGGCGAGGTGCTTTTCGTGAAAAATACGCCGAGCTTCATCATCGAGTTTAAAACCAAGATCCCAAGCGGCAAGAGCGCGCAGGGATATTATAATTTCGGCATGGGCGCAAACGGCGATGAGGCGCATGGGCTGGGCATTTTGGGAGGTCATCTAAAGACGGATGAGATCGATAAGATCATCCTTGTGACGCAGACTTTCATGGGGATGCTCTCGAAATTTGTGGGCTTTTACGACAAGGCGGGCGAGAATATCTTTAAAATTTACGTCTCGCGCGACGAGAAAGGACAGCTGCTAGCCGAGCAAGACGCGAAATTTGAAGCGCTAAAAGCCGCGATTTAGCGCTCGCGCAAGACCGCTCTTGCGCGGCTCGCTCATCGCTTGCTTAACGGCGCGTTGAAATTCTACGGGGCGCCAACCAAGGCGCTTTAAGCTAGCCAATAAGCTTTCAGGTAAAATTTAAATTATCGTTGATGATGAAATTCCAAACTCACCTCATCGCTATTTGCGCTTTAAGGTGTTTGGAATTTCACGGGCTCGGCTAGCGCCTACTTTATCTGAAGTGGAATTTTACCGCTTCAGATAGATAGCCCTTTTAAATTTTATTTCAACAATTTACTACTAAATTTTCAAAAATTTTATTTATATTGTCTTTGTACTGCGTATCGTCAAACTCTAAATTATTATTCGCAATCTTCCGCCCGGCAATATCTCCAAGCTCCATAAGATACTGCTTGAACTTTTCTAAAAATTTATCTACGTTCGCCTTTTTATCGGAGCCCCACTCATCTGAGCTAAAATGAATATACGCGATAATTTTTTTGCTTTTAAGATAATATTTCGGTTGATAAATCCCCGATTTTGGAAAATATCTCGATACTTCCCCACTCAAACAAAGGCAAATATCGATCTTTTGTAGAGACTCCATTTCAAAATTGCTAAAAACCCTTTTAATCTCTTGCCTTGTCGCTCTTACAATATCCGGCATGTAGATCGGCACATCATCCACCCCGCCGATAACGGCATTTATGCTAAATTTCACACTGCACCTCGTCCTTAAATTATAAAGTGATATTATTCAAAATTTCGGCTCATTATATCATCTTCATAATATTTATTGGGTGCTGGAGCTACGGAGTTTTGAAATCGATATATTTTTCCTCAAAACAGATCCCGACAAAGATAAAATTTTATAAAATCTACCGTTTTAATTTCATATCTCAAAAACTTTCCGCCGCCACGCAAGGAGCGTCAAATTTTAAAATTGAAATTTTATACGTTAAGCTTAAAGCTTATAAAACTCCGATATTTAGGGCAATACGGACCTAAATTTTTATCTTTTACTGCTATAATTCCCTCATAAATTTAAATCTTAAGATTAAAAAGTATTCTTAAGAATTTTATAAGATGGAGGAGATCTTGAATAGATTGATTTTAAAGATTTACGCGTGGCAAAATACGGCTACGCCGTGGTTTTGGCTCTTTGTGATAAGCGCAAGCTATCTTGCGGCATCATATTTTTTCTTTCAGCGTTACCTTTTTATGTCGCCTACGCAGATGGGCGCCCTCGTGCGTCTGGGCTTTGCCGTGGCGGGCGCGGGCGCGCTCATCGGCTTACTGATGTCCTTTAGCTTCATAACAAGGCTCGTTGCCTACGCGCTCGGCTTTGCAGGTGCGATATACGGCTATTTACAAAGCTCCGCGCCGCACCCCGCCGCAGATACGGCAAATTGCCTCGTAGCGCCTGCATTTCCTTTTGCGGCGCCGCTTGATAGCCTGCTGCCGGAGCTATTTCGCCCCGTAAGCTGCACGGGCACCCCGTCCTTCCCCGCAGGCACCGCGCTTAGCGATGTGCAGAGCTTTTTCGGTGGATTTTACGGCGAGGGATTTTATCTGGTGCCGAGCATTAAATTTGCAGACGCGGCGCAGTGCGCGCAGGTAGCGTTTGCGGCATTCGCGGCTGTTTTGGCCGTGATGTTTGCGAGTTTTTTATACGGCAGATTTACGAGAAGTTTTTAAAATTTTAAGAAAGGATAAGCATGAAGTTTTTAAATTCTATTGCGGCTGCGGCGGCTCTTGCGGCCGTGATCGCAAGCTGTGCAAACGCCGAGGTTAAGGCGGGCGAGACGCTTTACGGCACGGTGCTAAAGCAGGTAAGCGTAAGCGGCGATTTGTCGCATAAGGACGGCAGGCTGCTGCCTACGAATGCCATAGAGGTCTTGGAGGTCAAGGACGGAGTGGTGAAATTTTCGCTCATAGGCTATCAAAATCCAAAGGCGCCCAACGTTATTTATTTCACGCCTAAAGCGCGCATAATCGCGGTGGCGTTTTCGAAGCAGGCTAAATTTCAAAGCGAGAGCTTGGGCGAAGAGGACGGCTTTAATAAGGTTAAAATAACCGCCTGCACCGACGAGGGTGCGCTAAGCGGCGACGTGGATAAAATTTTCGCGGGCGCGAAGGAGAAATTTGAAGCCTCGTGTAGCGTCTGTCACGCTCTGCACCAGCCCGTCAGCTACGAAGCCAACAGATGGCCGGGCTACATCAAATCGATGCTTTCGCGCACGCCTATTAGCAAGGATGAGAGCTGGACGGTGGTGCAGTATCTGCAAAAGCACTCCAAGGACGTAAATTTAAAGGATATGAAATGAAAAGACGAAATTTTTTAAAGCTCGGCGCGGCGGTCTCGGCGCTTCCGCTCATCCCAAGCTCAATGCTCGCGGCGGATAAACTCACCGCACTTAAGAAAAACGGCGAAATTTTAACCGCGGCGCGATGGGGAATTTTAAAAGCGAGCGTTAAAAACGGCAAGATCGTAAAATCCGCGCCGTGGAAGATCACCTCTAAAATTCCAAATACTCTTCAAAATACGATGGCGGATCTCGTTTATAATACGCGCATCAAAGCGCCGATGGTGCGAAAATCTTACCTCGCCGATCCCGATAACCCTAAGCCCGAGCTTCGCGGGCTTGACGAATGGGTCGAGGTAAAATATGAAGACGCGATCAAACTCGTCGCGCGCGAGCTTAAAAAGACGCGCGAGCAAAAGGGCGCGGACTCGGTGTTTGCCGGCAGCTATGGCTGGCAGAGCACGGGCAACGTGCATGTCTCAAGGACGCTGCTTCATAGATTTATGAACTTAAGCGGCGGCTTTACGGGCGTCACGGGCGATTACTCTACGGGCGCGGCACAGGTCATCATGCCGCACGTAACGGGTTCAAACCAGGTCTATGAGCAGCAAACCTCGTGGCCCGTAGTGCTTGAAAACTCCAAAGTCGTGGTCTTTTGGGGGCTAAATCCGATCTCTACGCTTCGCGTGGCGTGGACGAGTTCGGACGAGCAGGGATTTAAGTATTTCGAGCAGCTAAAAAACAGCGACAAAGAGATCATCATCATCGATCCGATCAAAACCGTAAGCGGCAAGTATTTCGAGGGCAAGGCGCGATGGATCGCCCCTCGCCCGAACACCGACGTAGCGATGATGCTAGGCATGGCGCAGCACCTCTACTCGCAGGGCAAATACGATAAGGAATTTTTACAAAACTACACCGTGGGCTTTGAAAAATTCGTACCCTACCTCACGGGGCAGAGCGACGGCGTGGCTAAGACGCCGGAGTGGGCTAGTGAAATTTGCGGCATCAGCGCGGACGTAATCAAAGAGCTCGCGATAAAATTTTATGAAAATCGCACGATGATAATGGCGGGCTGGGGTATCCAGCGCGCTCATCACGGTGAGCAGGCGCACTGGATGATCGTAACTTTGTGCGCGATGCTAGGACAGATCGGACTTGCAGGAGGAGGCTTCGGCTTTAGTTACCACTACGCTAACGGCGGCGCGCCTACCTGCGCGGGTGGCGTGATCGGCGGAATGAACGCGGCAAGCGTCGGCGTCGTTAAGGACGGCAAATTTTTAGGGCTTGCGCAGGATCAGAAGCAAGGCGGCGAAGCTACTCAGGCATGGCTAGTAAATACGGCGAAGGTCGCCTTTCCTCTAGCTCGTATCGCGGACGTGCTGCTAAATCCGGGCAAGACGATTGACGCGAACGGCGCAAAGATCACCTATCCGCAGATCGATTTCATCTACTGGGTCGGCGGAAATCCGATCGTGCACCATCAAGACACCAACACCAACATCAAAGCTTGGCGCAAGCCGCGCACCATCGTAGTAAATGAAATTTACTGGACGCCGACTGCGAAGATGGCGGACATCGTGTTCCCGACCACGACGGAGTATGAGCGCAACGACATCACGATGAGCGGAGACTACTCCAATATGCATATAATCCCGATGAAGCAGGTCGTCGCCAAGCAGCACGGCGCGAAGGACGATTATCAAATTTTTACCGACCTTTGCAAGGCTTACGCAGACGGGCTTGCCGAGGTTTATACGGACGGCGGCAAAACGGAGATGGACTGGATCAAAGAATTTTATGAAGGGGCGGCAAGCGCCGTGAACGCAAACACCGCTTTAGGCATTCAGATGCCGAGTTTTGAGCAGTGGTGGGAGAAAAATGAGCCGACGGAATTTTACGAGACACCCGAGAGTACCGCCTACGTGACGTTTGAGGATTTTAGAAACGATCCCGTTTTGGAGGCTTTGGGAACGCCTAGCGGGCTGATCGAAATTTACTCCGATACGATTGCTGCGATGAACTACAAAGACTGCGGCGCGCATCCGATGTGGTTCGAGCCCGTCGAGTGGCTGGGTATGAAGGAAAAGCCCGCGAAATTCCATCTGCTTAGCATCCATCCGTATGACCGCTTGCATTCGCAGCAGAGCAACACTTCAAATCGCAGGAGATACGCCGTCGCGGATCGTGAGCCGGTGCTAATAAATACCGAGGACGCTAAAGAGCTCGGCATAAAGCAGGGCGATCTGGTGCGCGTATATAACGCTCGCGGCGAAATTTTGGCGGGAGCCAACGTAAGCGGCGACATAATGCGCGGCGTGGTGCAGATATTCGAAGGCGCGTGGTACGACCCTAACGCTGAGGGGCTTTGCAAAAACGGAAATCCGAACGTGCTTACGATCGATCTTCCTACGAGCGAGCTTGCCAACGGCAACATCTCCCATACGGCGTTAGTAAATATCGAGCTTTATAAACACAAGGCGGGCGAGGATATCAAACTAACCGCGTTTATGCCGCCTAAAGGGGCGAAGTAGGGATTTGGAGCGGTTTAGGTTTTAAGACTGGCTCATTGCTGGCTTGGACTAGATACGCCGATCCTCTACAGGCTTTAGCCAAACTCGCCGTGGTTTTGCTACGGCGAGACATATCGATTTCGACTTGCCGCTGCTTTATATAGTCGCGGCTGTGTACCGAGACCAATTTAGCTTGCCGTAGCTTCGCGACTTCAACGATAGGTCGCGGGGCTGATTTAAATTTTATAGCCTTGCGCTTGCAGTGATGACTGAGTTGATTTGATTTATCGTAACTTTGAGCTGTGGCAGGCTGGAGATAACAGCAAGTAATATTTGCCTCGCTGCCCCACTCCGCCCTATTTACTCGTGAAATTTAACGGCTTACCGTTTGGACTAAAATTTCAATCCAAACTAAAAAACCGCCTAAGCTTCCATTTAAAATTTTTCTTCGGAATTTGCGTATCGTTAAAACCGTCGCTGTAAATTCCATTTTTATCGGTGAAATAGCCGCTATTTTGAGCCTGCGGTATAAAGTCGGTCCGATCTTCTATTTTTACGTTTAGCGCCTTGAAATATTGCAGCAGCTCATAATACTCCTTTGTAGATACGGCATTTATTAAAAAGTAATTTCTGTTGTTAAATTTAACGACAAAATTTCTTTTTAACAGCCAAAGGGGCTCCGAGCTCTTTTTGAGCTTGTAAATTTTATACGGCAGAGCAAATATTAAATATAGCATTAGATGCTTTATATAAAGAGCAAGTTTGCCTATATGAACGCCTATGCTTGAATATCTATATAACTCATACGAGCTTAAATAATGGAACCTGCCGTAAGAGTTTTCTAGTTCGCATACTACGCAGAAATGAACACTAGATATATTTGCGGACGGATCGGGGGCTATTTTGGTTTCGGAAATTATGCTATCTTTCATATCTATATTTTCGACGTAGCGGATCAGGCTGTTTGAAAAATAAAAATAGCTCGGATTTTTAGAAAAATTTTGCTCCGCCGAAATTCTTAGCCGTATGAAAGAATATGTCACAAAAATTAAAGAAACGATACCGAAAGCGCTAAATTTCCCCGTAGTGCCGGTCGTAATCAGATCATAACTTAAAAGCAAAAAACACAATATGCAAGTAAATATATTCCAAGAAAATACATGATAGACGGTGTAATCGTTTATGATCAACGGCTCCTTATCATAGTCCCTCATAAAATCCTCGTTTTGTAAATTTTGGCGCATTTTATCGTTTGGGTGCTTACGAAGCATTTAAAATTTTATCTTAGCGGCAGTTTCGATGTGTATTTGGCGGGGCGCGAAATGACGGATAGAAATTTAAAGGCAAAAGACGGCTTCCGCTTCGGTAATTTCACTATTTTAGCGAACCGAAGAGCCGCTTTGTCCAGATAAATTAATCCGCAAATTTCGCTCTCAAATTTACGGATTTTAATCAGGCTCGGCAAAATCGCTTTAAAACAAACTCGGCAAAACCGTGCAAGGCAAGCTCTACGAAATCACTCAAGGCGAGCATGTCACGCAAAACAATCAAATTTCGTCGAAACAATCAAAATTTATCGAAACGATAAAATTTTGCCGAAACGCCCTGATCTCGCCGAATTCCGCCGAGCGAACCCTGCCGAGCCCAAAAGTCAAGCAACTAAAATTTACTCCTTCGGCGCTATCATATCCTCAGGCACCACCCACGCGTCAAATTCCTCGGCGGTCAGTATGCCCGATTTTATCGCCTCCTCGCGCAGCGTCGTGCCGTTATGATGCGCGGTTTTGGCGATCTTGGCGGCATTTGCGTAGCCGATGTGTGGATTTAGCGCGGTTACGAGCATCAGGCTTTCGTGCAGCAGTTTGTCGATTTTAGCCTCGTTTGCCGTGATTCCGCAAGCGCAGTGTTTCTCAAAGCTGTTCATCGCGTCGCTTAGCAGGCGGATGCTTTGGATGAGGTTGTACGTAAGCACCGGCTTAAAGACGTTTAGCTCGAAGTTACCCTGGCTTGCGGCGACGGAGATCGCGACGTGGTTGCCCATTACTTGCGCTGCTACCATCGTGACGGCCTCGCACTGCGTCGGATTTACTTTGCCCGGCATTATCGAGCTTCCCGGCTCATTTTCAGGGATATTTATCTCGCCGATACCACATCTTGGCCCGCTTGCTAGCCAGCGCACGTCGTTTGCGATCTTCATCAAATTTGCCGCCAGGCCGTTTAGCGCGCCGCTTAAAAATACCTCGGCGTCGTGGCTGGTTAGGCCGTGAAATTTATTCGGATGGGATTTAAATTTAAACGCCGTGCCCGTTAGCGAGTTTAGCTCGTCGCTTACCATTTGGCTAAATTTCGGGTGTGAGTTTAGCCCCGTGCCTACCGCGGTGCCGCCGATGGCAAGCTCTTCTAAAAACGGCATAGTAGCGAGAATCTGCGCCTTGCTCGCCTTTAGCATATGCGCGTAGCCGCTAAATTCTTGCCCTAGCGTGAGCGGCGTGGCGTCTTGTAGGTGGGTGCGACCGATCTTTACGATTTTTGCAAACTCGGCGCTTTTCTTATCCAGCGTCGCTTCAAGCTTTTCGATCGCTGGCAGCAGCTTTTTTTGAAGCTCCAGCACAAAGGCTATTCGCATCGCCGTAGGATAGGTGTCGTTTGAGCTCTGGCCTTTATTTACGTGATCGTTTGGATGCACGAATTTTGCGTCTTTAACGTCCAGTGCCACCTTATCGCGAAAATTTAACCCCAAAATCTCCATTGCGCGGTTTGAAACGACCTCGTTTAAATTCATATTCGACTGCGTGCCCGAGCCCGTCTGCCACACGACTAGAGGGAAATTTCCGTCCAGTTTGCCGTTTAAAATTTCATCGCACGCCTGCGCTATCGCCTCGGTGCGAGGCTCGTCTAGGCGGCCTAGCTTACGATTAACAAGTGCGCACGCCTTTTTTAGATAGGCAAAGCCCTCTATGACCTCTTTAGGCATCGTCTCCAGCCCTACTCCGATCTCGAAATTTTCATGGCTACGCTGCGTCTGCGCACCCCAATATTTCTCATTCGGAACCTTAACCTCGCCCATCGTGTCTTTTTCGATACGAAATTCCATAACTAATCCTTTCTAAGAGAAATTTCGGAATTTTAATTTTAGA
>NZ_CALHHT010000431.1 GCF_938031315.1 uncultured Campylobacter sp. | reverse complement strand
CCGCAGATAACCTTGATATCCTTGGCGCGGCTGTTTATACGGATGGTCTGTCGCCACCCATCGCCCTCTATCTCAAAGACGTTGCGAGCGAGTTTTTTAGCTATTTCATCTCCGACATAGCCTCTGGCTTCTGGTTTATCAGCCCAACCAAGCGCAGAGTAGTTCGGTTTTTGCGGAAAATCCGCAAGCGGAGTTTGAAGCTCGCTTATAGCGTTTAAATTTTCCTCGGTGCCTTGCGGAGCTGCAAAAGATGTACCCCTCATAGAGTGTAGATTAAAGAAACCAATAAATTTCCTCACGACCTTATGCGCCGTTTGAGAAAATATCTTGGCTTCGTTTTCAAAAAGCGAAATATCGTAGATGCCGTAGCTATAATATTTAAGCTCTCTACTCACCCACCTTTCGTCCGGCGAACGATCGATCTCGTGGTATCCATAGTAGCGCTCTGGCATATCTTTTTGTAGCAAAAAGTCGTCGCTATCGCTGTCCCCATACCTAAGCCAGACCCCAAAATCGTCCTTAATGTATAGATAATCAAACTTCGCGCCTCCTGCGAATTTTTTCTCGCCTAGCCAAAATACGGGTCTTTTTTCTAAGTTCGGCAAAGCGGCGACTGGGGGCAAATTTTGTAGCTCTTTTTCAAATTTTTCATCGATATAATCGCAAGCGCTAGTGGGCATACTAGGATCGCAACCTTCGGGCGTATCGGATGAAAAAAGCAAATTTAAAATCACAAATATATACAGCACAAAAAGCACGCATGCAACGCTCACGACCAAGGCGGTAATTTTTAAAATTCTTTTAAAATTTTTCATATCCAAATTTTACCTCGTTGCAGTCAAAAAGCATAAAATTTCGCTTTAAATTTTAAATCCCCGCGCATTATCCTCGCGCCTAGCCTGCCGCTTTGCTAAGACTTTTTAGCGGCTAGCCTTTCTTTTGCCTCTTAGCAAGATGACTTCGTAGTCCATAGGCTCGCGCCGCTTGTCGTATTCGTCTAAATTTTAAATTTCGACAAGATCGTTTTTAAAGATTTTATCTCATCTATTGGTTTGTAAATTTAAACTAAAACGTAATCGTCTTGTCGCACTCGCAAACCCAGCTCGCCAGTATATCCATACTCCCTTTTATTTCGTCGCTAAAGTAGGGCTCTCCTGCGTGCACGCCGCATCTACTTTGGCAGCTGCCGCATACTTTTAGCGCCACGCCGCCGCCGTATAGCTCCTTTAGTTTGGCTACCAGATCGATGTCGTAATCCCTGGGTTTTTCGGTGCTATCTCTTACGAGATCGACCGCGTCATTCATAAGAAAAATTCTTACCTCCTCGCCTTTTTTATGTAGGCTGTCCGCGAGTCTCAATGCGTTGTAGGTATTGTCCGAGCCGTTATACGGCTGATTTGCCAGGATCAGTAGGATTTTTATTTTACGCCCCTTCGTTTAAAATTTTATTGAAAAGAATTCAATATTAAAGCGAGGTTGCATTACCTTAAATTTAGGCTTACGGACCTGAATGGTTAAATTTAGTCTTTATAAATTTTTAATTTTTATCGCGACGAGCTTCATTTATTGCTTCGCTAAGACTTTTTAGTAGCTCGTCCGTGGCTTTCGCTTTATCGCGCGTGCCGCGATTTTTGCCGTTTGAAGCGCCGGGTCCCGCCCCGCTTACGCAGTCTTGCACGAAATACCACCAAAAATACCCGCCCACGTAGTTTTTCACGTAGCGCGGCATCGTATAATACCGCCTCATCATCGCCTTTTTGCTCGCCTGCGTAGCGTCCGACGCCGTGTTTCCGCACTCGCCGATACCGAGCTTCGAAGCAGGGAAAGTGCTTTGCAGATCGGTAAAAATTTCGCTCCAATCAGGCGCAAAGCCCTCGTTATCGTCCTCGTAGTAGCTTACGAAAAGATAATCCAGCCCCTCTTTCATATCCTGCGGCACGAATTTTCGCAGCCACTCGCGCATTTCTATTTTTTGTACTCCGCTCGGCGTATAATACGCAGTAAGCGCCGTCTTGGCGCCCTTTTTGTGGATGAACTCGAATGCCGCGATCATCTTAGCGGTGATGAAATTTGCATCGTCCCCCAGCCAACCCTCGCCGTTTATTTCGTTGCCGATCTCCCAGATCGCGACGTAGGGCGCGAGCGCGGCGAAGGCGTCCGCGAACCTCTTTTCGTAGCTTTTCACGCTTTTGTACGAGCTCATCTCGTAGGAGTCCACGGGGCAGGCCATCACGTACGAAACCTCGCTAAGCCGCCTAAAAAGAGGCTCATACTCGCGCGGAGCGATCTCTTTTGACATCACGACGCGCACGGTGGGCTTTGCGGGTAGGGCTTGCAGGGCGCGCACGATGCTTTGCAGCTTCGCGTCCGAGGCGTATTGCGCGTCCTCGTACCAGCCGTCGTCGATCGTAACGCCCCAGATGAAGTCAGATTTAAAATTTTGCTTTGAAATTTTATTTGGATTTTCGCCGTAAAGTACGCCGCAAAACAGCGCCCCGCAAAACAGCGCGAGAAATATGTGTTTGAAATAGACCACGGCTTGCTCCTTGATTTGAAATTTTAAAAATTTAGCTCTTTGCTGGTCTTTTCACAACCGATCAAGCAATCAAAATTTATCTCTTGCCTCTAAGATCATAAGAATAATACGAACGAGAAAAACCCTCTACGCTGAATATAGCAAAAGCGTTAAGCGCAAGAGCCGCTAAGCTGAGCAGCACCGTAGCAGGCAGCGAAAAACGCGCCAAAAACGCATTTGCAATAGCTGCAAGTACAAGCGCGATAAAGCAATATGAAAATATCGCAACTCCACTAGTATCGGCAAGCTCCTGATAAAATCTATAAAAAAACAGAAACGATGCGATGAATCCCAATGCAAGTAGTATTTGAGCGATGATGCCGCCCGCTAAAAATATAAATAGCAATACGCCTATAAATATTGCTACAAAGGCGATGGCTGCGTTACGCAAAAGGCTGCGGCTTGCGGTAAGCTTAGAGATATTATAAATGCTAAAGATAAAAAGCACGAATGCCGCTGCGCTTAGTAGCACTCCCAATCCGCCGTAAATTCCTAATAGCAATAGCACCAGTTCGGCTATAGCTTTTAAGGCGCAGGCCGCGATGAAGGTGTATTTGATGAGCGCTACCTCTTTTTCTTGAGGGTTTGAAGGCTGCTGATCTTGAGTGTGGAGGTAGTCGTTTAAGTCCATGGTTGCTCCTTGAAATTTATGTAGAAGTATATCTAAAAAACGAATAGGTAAAGATAAATTTCAAAATTTAGTGGCTCGCGGGCGGATGTGTCGTATAAAGCAGGC
>NZ_CALHHT010000430.1 GCF_938031315.1 uncultured Campylobacter sp. | reverse complement strand
AAGTGTCGTAAATATTTGCTGCGAGCGCATCGGGGCGGATCTGGTAGATTATAGCGCGGACGAGAGCGAATATGATTTGGCTATAAAAAACTACGAATCGGGCGACGATATTTCAAATTTTGATCTTCATAAAACTTTATTTTTAACTCCCAAAAACGTCTCTCCGAGCGGGGCTAGGTATACTTTGAGCAAGCCTTTTTCGCCACTTGAGCTCATCACGTTTATCAGCGAGTTTTCGCTGCAGACGATGAGCGCTCAAGCAAAACAGAAGATGGCTCAGGAATTTGCCGACGCAAGCTCCGTTATGAAAGAGATCGACGCGATTGATCTGGCGAACGAAACCGCATCAGGCGGCGGAGCGAGCGAAGATAAAGCGGCGAATGCTCAAAATTTTGAGGCTCTGGTCGATAGTTTTTATAACTCTTCGGACGATCTGCCTTTGTCGCAGCTGGCGCAGGAATTTGACGGCGAGCTGGATGACGATGTGCCGCTAAACACGCTGGTGCAGGACGCCCCGGACGACGTGCCTCTTAGCGCCGTCGCACAGAGCTTGGCGGACGATACGCCGCTTGATGCCGCTGCGAGCGAGCTTGCGGATAAAATTCCGGACGATATTCCGCTAAATGCGGCTTTGGAAAATATTTCCGACGATACGCCGCTAAGCTTGGCTGCGGATACGATCGCGGACGATGTGCCTTTGAGCCTGGCTGCGAGCGAGATCGCAGGTGACGCGCCTCTTGAAGAGCTTAAGGTTGCCGCAGACGATCAAGCGGATAGTCGCGATACGAGCATTTCGGCCTCAGACGAAGCGAAAGAGAGCGAGGCTGAAAACAGTGCGCCTAAAAGCGAGGCTGCGGTGGAATTTATACCTTTGGCTCAAGAAGAGGGCGACAATACGGCGCCTATCGCTTTAGCTAGCGATGATGAGGATTCTATAGATCAGCAAAATTTTAAATCAGGGTCAAATTTAAACGATGCGCTGCAAGGCGAAAATTTTAAAATTTCGCCTGAACCTGCGAAGCCGGAAAGCATGGAATTTTCAAATTTAAAGGCGCAAGAGCCGTCTCAAAAGCCGGTAAGTTCTGCAAATTTACAAACTCAGACGGACGCCGCAAGCGACGACTTCGATGCGGATTTTTCTAAAATTTTCGACCGCATTAGCGAAGGGGATTATTTCGGCGGTTCGCTCGACGATTTTGAAGCTACTAAAAAAGCTTTCGCCGCCGGTGCCGCAGCAGTTGCGGCGG
>NZ_CALHHT010000429.1 GCF_938031315.1 uncultured Campylobacter sp. | reverse complement strand
GGTTTTAAAACTAGCAGAATTTTACGAGCTGGGCTTGCGCGGCTGAAATCGCAATCGCGGTCTACATAGATGAAATTTACATGCGCGATACGGATATCGCGCGGTCTTGATTATTTTTAAGACTCACCATATCTAAGTGGCGTGGATCTAAGAAGCCTGGGTATCGGAGCAAAAAATGCCTAAAGACGCATTACGCCTGCGATTTTGGCATAGGTAAGCCGATTTCTAAGATAAAATTTAAAGGCTGGCGGCGTAAAATTTTTTAAAATTTCTAAGCAGCAATGCGAAATTTTCAAAAGTTTTCTAGGGCACGGCGAGATGCTTACCACGGGCTTGGTATGCAACAAAATATTTTACGCATTAGATTGTCGCCCTGATAAATTACCATTGTAGAGGCTGTAGGTGTTTCAGACCTCAGGATTAAATGCTTTATTATAAATACTGCAGGCGCCGTGGATGCCGCATAGACGTGCGAGTAAAAATTGAGGCAAGCCAGCCATAAAAACAATCTTGCAAGTAAAATTTTAATTTGTCTTTTTAAAATTCTGCTCAAAGCTCCGTTTAAAATTTTATTTAAAATTTTGCTTGGGATTTTGATAGGAATTTTGCAGGAATTTCGCCGGAAATTTCACAGCTATTATCAAAAATTAAAATTTTATCCCTCGCTTTTTGCTATAATTATTTTTAAAATTTAAAAGGAGCAAAAATGAAAATTTTAGCGTCGATTACCGCACTAATCGTAGCAGCCTACTTGCTCGCGCAGATATTTTTCCCGCAGGCGATCTCGTTTGTCGGATGTGGCGTCGGTAGGGCTAATTCGTGCGAAGACTATGGAGGATATTTGCTTGAGGAGCGCGATTATGAGGCAGCAAAAAAGCCATTTGAAAAAGCTTGTGAAGCGGGGCTAGAAAATAGCTGTGCTATCGCGGGGGATTTATATTACGACGAGCAAAATTTATATAAAACTACAAAAGATAAGGGCAAGTCCGCGCGGTTTTATTCCAAAGCGTGCGAGCTGGGAGCCGCCAAAGCTTGCTACAACGCTGCGATAATCTCTTATAAAAATGCCGATAAGAAAAATACGTTCGCATTTTTTGCCAAATCATGCGATTTGGGACTAGGCGAGGGCTGCTTAAACGCTGCGGTCGCTAGCTATGAAGAAAAAGACTATCAGGGCGCTCTTAAGTTTTTCCTAAAATCTTGCGATGCTGCTTTGGCGGAGGGATGCCAAAGGGTTGGACTAGCGT
>NZ_CALHHT010000428.1 GCF_938031315.1 uncultured Campylobacter sp. | reverse complement strand
GCTCGGCGACGGCGAGGTGAGAGCTAGGCAGTAGAGCGGCAGCGAGCTTTGTTTCTAGCAGGCTGTAACGAACGATGATTGAGTGCTGACTGCGGACGGCGGTAAAATTTCACTACAAAACGAACGGAGCGATAAAATACCGATTGTGCGCGGCGGTGAAATTTCACCCCGAAAGGCGGGCGGCGGCAAAATCTCACCGAAAGAGGCGCAGCGAAGATAGAGCTCGGCGCTCACAGCTCGCCGGGCGTCTGAAAACTCCGCTTTCGTTTGCGTTTTGAAGCGAATTTATCGCGGATACTCACGGGCCGCTTCATGTTTTGGAGACCGCCCCGTTCATGCGTGTTGTGTGCGCATCGTTAGCGGCGCGGCTAGCCGATGCGATATGCACGCGCTCAAGACGGATCGGGCGGCGCGTGGAATATTCGGCGCGAGCCGTAAGCAACGCCGATCGTGCGGGCACGCAAAATTCGAGCGGGCGATTGCAGGGCGCCTAGACGCGATAGGGCTTAGTTTCGCGCGCTTGCGGTAAGTTACGTCGAATTTATGCGAGGTTTGGGCGAAATTGTTCAACGTGCGTCGCGAAATTTAAAGCGCGCGGCAGTTGTAAAACCGAGATGCCGCGGCTGTCACAAAACTAAGACGCCGTAGCGGTCGCAAAACCACGACGTCTTTGCGGCTGCAGAAGCAAGGCGTCGCGATAAAGAGCGCCTTTTCGGCGTGCATAGGTCTCGTTCGTCGCGCCAAGCGACGACGAGCAATAAAATTTGGAGCTAAGCTTGGATCTACTAAATATCGTAAATTTAAAGAAATTTTACCTGCGAGAGGATCGCAGCAAAAACGTCGTTTTTGAAAATTTTGATCTGCGAATTGGCGCCTCGCCGCGGTTCATCAGCCTCACGGGCCCCGACGGCGCGGGCAAATCCACGCTTTTAAAGCTCATCTGCGGCATCATCGCGCCCGATTGTGGCGAGATAAAATTTGCTGGCTTCACCCCTAGCGGCGAAAATAAAGAATTCGTCCGCGCAAACGGCTACATGTCGCAGAGCCTGGGGCTTTACGAGGAGCTTAGCGTCTGGCAAAATTTAAACATCTTCGCAGGCCTAAAAGGGCTCGATCTAAAAGACGGCGAGGAGTATCTGCGCGGGCTTTTGCGCCGCGTGGGGCTTTTGAAATTTAAAGATTACGCCGTGGATTCGCTCTCCGGCGGGATGAAACAAAAGCTCGGCGTTGCGTGCGCGATTGCGGCTCGTCCGCGGCTTTTGGTGCTCGATGAGCCCACCGTCGGCGTCGATCCGCTCTCGCGCAGCGAGCTGTGGGCGATCGTGCGCGAGTATCTGGATCAAAGCGGCGCGAAATGCATATTTTCGACGGCGTATTTCGACGAGGCGGCGGATGCCGATCTGACGCTGATTTTGCTCGGCGGCAAGATCATAGCGCAGGAGCGCGCCGTAAAGATCACCGCGGCGCTGCGGGAGCATACCTTTCGCATTGACGGCGAGGATTATCAGCGCCTGGCGCGCCGCTTGATGTTTAAGACGCAAAGATTTTTAAAAAACTCCCCGCTCATCGACATCTGCCCCAGAGACGGCAGCGTCGATCTGCTAAGCGATGAGCCGATAAGCCTGCGCGATCTGCAGGGGTTTTTAAACGCGAGCCTAGAGGGTGACGGCGAAAATACAGAGCGCGAAAACGGGAGTGACGAAAATTTTAAAATTTCAAACGGAAACGAGGGCGTTAAATTTAACGAAAACGGAAGCGCTAAATTTAAACTTAGCCCGCGCGAGGTGAGCCTAGAGGATGCGTATATTTTTTTAAATAAAGCAGAGATCGGCGCGGCAAACTTCGGCTACGAAAAAAGGAGCTTCGATGCGGCGCAAACCGTCATCAAAGTGCGCGACGTGAGTAAAAAATTCGGCTCATTCACCGCCGTGGAAAATACGAGCTTCGAGGTCAAAAAGGGCGAGATTTTCGGCCTTCTGGGTCCAAACGGCGCGGGCAAGACGACGACCTTTCGTATGATCTGCGCGCTTTTGGGGATGAGCGGGGGCGAGATCTCGGTCATGGGTGAGGATCTGCGCCACGCCAAATCATCGATCAGATCGCGCATCGGCTACGTCTCGCAGAAATTTTCGCTTTATAAAAAGCTAAGCTGCTATCAAAATTTAGAGTATTTCGGCCGCAGCTACGGCATCGGCGGAGTAGCGCTAAAGCGGCGTATAGAGGAGCTTTTGAGCGAGTTTGGCTTGCAGCGGCTGCGAAACGAGACGTGGCAGAACCTGCCCTTTGGCGCGGGGCGCAACCTCAGCATGGCGTGCGCGCTCATCCACCGCCCCGAGATTTTGTTTCTCGACGAGGCCACCAGCGGCGCCGATCCGCTCTCGCGCAGGCTCTTTTGGAACCGCATAAACGCGCTGGCGCGCACCGGCGTGAGCGTGGTCGTGACGACGCATTTTATGGAGGAGGCGGAGTATTGCGATCGGTTTTTGATCCAAGATCGCGGCAAAATCCTAGCGCTGGGCAGCCCGGATGAAGTCTGCGTGCAGCACGGGCGGCGGCTTAGCGTGCAGCAGGCCTTCATAAACGAGGTGCAAAAATTTAGAAGCGAGGCGGGCGATGAGGGCTTTTGATCTGAATTTTGCGCGAGCGGCTAGGATTTTTGATCCAAATTTTATGCGGGCGGGGCGAAAACCGGTGCGCCCGCGCGATAAAATTTTAAGCGGCGCAAGGGTCTTGCGGGGCGATGAAATTTTAAACGGCGGCGGAATTTTGAGCGACCGGGCTTTGAATGTCGGTGAAATTCTAAGCGGCAGCGATATTTTAAACCAGGTA
>NZ_CALHHT010000427.1 GCF_938031315.1 uncultured Campylobacter sp. | reverse complement strand
AGTAGTTTTGAAGCGTCAAAATAATCTGTGAAAACGTCATTTTTATCCTTTTATCGTTGATTTATAAATTCTAGTGCGTCACACGCCGCAAAATTCTAAAATTCTAAAATTCTAAAATTTTAAAATTTCATCTGTGAGTCGCGAGCAGCGCAAAATTTTATGCCTATTAGAGCGGCTCTGAAATTTTATGCCTATCGGGGCAGACCTAAAATTTCGCGCGACTAAATTTTATCTGCAAATTTAGCTTCGTCAAAATTTTGCGCCGTTAAGCTTGTCGCTAGCTCTAGAGGCGATTTGCTACACGGCTTGTAAGCGCAGCTGCGGCAAGTCCGCAGGCGTGCCGTTCCAAAAAGGTCGTATTAATCTGCGCGCGGGCAAAATTTTCTTGCTGTCGCGACCCGTCTTTTTGGCTCTTTCGTCCTTTAGAATAGAATTTTGCTTTTAAATTTAGCGGCGCGCTACAGCAGCACTTCGATCTGCTCGGAGTCCTTTTTCAGCGCCTCAGCTTTTGCCGCGCGATCCGCCTTTAGCTTCGAGCTTAGAAGCTCGTCGTTTAGAGCTAAAATTTGCACCGCCAGATACGCCGCGTTTTTTGCGCCCGCCTTGCCGATCGCAAGCGTCGCGACGGGGATACCCGCAGGCATCTGCACGGTCGAATACAGCGCATCTACGCCGCCAAGCGCGCTGCCGCCGAGCGGGACGCCCAGCACCGGCTTGGTCGTATTCGCAGCGACCGCGCCCGCAAGATGCGCCGCCATGCCCGCCGCGCAGATGAAAACCTGTGCGCCCTTTTTCTCGGCGTCCGCGACGTATTTAGCCGTGCGGGCGGGGCTTCGGTGCGCCGAAGATACGATCATCTCGTACGCCGCGCCAAATTCGTTTAAAATTTTAGCCGCCTCGTAAACGACCTCGTAATCGCTCTTTGAGCCCATTATTATAGAAACAAATTTCATTCTATCTCCTTTCTTAAAAAGCAAAACTCCGCGAGCTTCGCGGGCAGCTTGATCTCATTTAGATTGCCGCTGTGAATCTCGCTAAATTCCTTACCGCTGCGGCTTTGCAGCCTCTTAAATTTCAAATAAGGCTTGCCGCTAAGCTCGTAAATTTCGCCGATCTCATTATCGCAAGCGCAAATTTTAAAGCCGCGCGGAGCAAAAATTTCATACGCTTCGCCCGGCAAAATTTTATCCTTGACGCTTATAAACTCGCCATCCTGCGAGATCGCGCAAACCTGATGCGTGCCAAACTCAATACTGCGGTCTAAATTTTGCGTATCCTCTCGCTCGTACGGGCGTTTTATCAAATATCCGTCACTAAAGCCGCGGTTTTTAAGCGTCGCGATCTCGCGCTCGTAAACACCGGCCTCAAATTTATCGCTCGCGGCATCGTCGATCGCCGCGCGGTAAGCGTTCGTGGCGCATGCGACGTAGTATTCGCTCTTGGTGCGCCCTTCGATTTTGAAGCTGTCGATCGCGCCCGTTTGCATGATCTTTTGCACGTGCGAAATGAGGCTAAGATCCTTCGCGTTCATTACGAAAGTGCCCTCCCCTTCGCGCTCTTGTAAGCGGAAAAGCGCGCTGGTTTCGGGATTTTTCGCGTAAAGCTCGTAGTTAAATCTACAGTCGTTCGCGCAGCTTCCGCGGTTGCTAAAGCGTCCGCTTTGCACTGCGCTAACAAGACAGCGCCCGCTGTATGCGAAACACATCGAGCCGTGCACGAAAATTTCAATCTCGAGGTTTGGAAGTTTTTCCTTAATCTCTACGGCGTCTTTGAGCGTCATTTCGCGCGCCGCGACGATGCGGACGGCGCCCAGCTCCGCCCAAACCTGCGCGTCGAGATAATTTAGCACGTTAGCTTGGGTGGAGACGTGAATCGGGATCTCAGGCGCTACGGCTCGCGCGAGGCTCGCGACGCCCAAAGTGGCGATTAAAATTCCATCCACGCGCAGATCGCGAAGAAATTCCAAATGCCTTTTGATATTTTCAAGCTGGCCGTTGGTCGCAAAGCCGTTTACGGTCGCGTAGAGCTTTTTACCGCGTTCGTGCGCGTATGCGACGCCTTCTGCAAAGCTTTCCTTGCTAAATTCCTTCGCGCTTCGCTGGCGCAGCGAAAATGAGCCGGTGCTTGCATACACGGCGTCCGCGCCGTACGCGAGGGCGATTTTTAGTTTCGTTAAATTCCCGGCAGGAGCTAAGAGTTCGGGTTTTTTCAAATACATTCCTAGTGATTTTTTAAGCGCGATTTTACTACAATTTAGCCAAAATTTTATTTAAGGAGCAGTTGATGCGAGCCGATCTGCACAACCACACCTATCTTTGCAACCACGCTAGCGGCGAGCCGCGGCAGTATTTGGAAGCGGCGATCGCACGAGGCATAGAAATTTTCGGCTTTGCGGATCACGCGCCGATGAACTTCGATCAAAAATACCGAATGAGTTTCGAGCAGATGGAGCTTTACGAGCGGATGATTAGAGATCTGCGAGATGAGTTTAGCGGGCGGATCGACGTGCGGCTGGGATACGAGGTCGATTTTATGACGAAAAAAGAGCTAATGGATGAGCGGGTTTTCGCGCGCGAGGTTGATTATCTCATCGGCTCGGTGCATTTTTTAAACAACTGGGGCTTTGATAACGAGGAATTTTTAGATCAGTGGAGCGGGCGCGAGATAGACGACGTTTATCGCGAATACTTTGCGCTGATCTGCGCGCTGTGCAGAAGCGGCAAATTCGACATTTTAGGGCACATGGATCTGATTAAAATTTTTAAATTTACTCCGAAAAAAGATATTAGAGTTTTGGCAGGCGGCGCGATAAACGCGATCAAAAAAAGCGGCATCGTCGTGGAGCTAAACTCCGCGGGGCTTCGCAAGCCCGCAAATGAAATTTATCCAAGCGACGCGCTTTTGCAGATGCTAGCGGATGCAGACGTGCCGATCACGCTTAGCTCGGACGCGCACTCGGTAGCTCAAGTAGCGCTAAACTACGATAAAATTTACGCCAAAGCGCGCGAGTTCGGCTATGATAAGATCGCCGTTTTCAAAAACCGCGAGCGGCAGTTTGTAAGTCTAGCGTAAATTTTAACGGCGGCCGCCTTTAAATTTTAAAAGGCGAGTGGCGCAAAATTTTAAAATTTCAAAAGCTTCAGTGGCGTGAAAATTTCAGATTTCAAAAGGCACGGCGGCAAGAAATTTTAAAAATCGCGGCGCGCAAAACGGCGCAGATAAAGTCGAATTTCAACTAAATAATGTTAAAATCCGCCGTTAAATTTAGCCCGAATACGGGCGGAAAAAAGGAAAAAATATGGGAAAATTTGTTAATGACGTGAAGGAATTTTTTAAATTTTGCGATGAAAACGAGGTCGAGTTCGTGGATTTTAGATTTACCGATCTAAAAGGCACCTGGCACCATGTCGCTTACAACTACAAGCGCCTGCCGAAGGACTTCGCCGACGGAATTCCATTTGACGCAAGCTCGGTAGCGGCATGGCAGCCAATCGATAAATCCGATATGATGCTAAAGCCCGACGTGCAAACGGCGTTTTTGGATCCATTCACCGCGGACGTTACGATCATCGTCATCTGCGACGTTTACGACATCTACAAAAACGAGCTTTACGAAAAATGCCCGCGCTCGATCGCTAAAAAAGCCGAGCAGTTTCTGCAAACTACGGGTCTTGGAGATACCTGCTATTTCGGGCCGGAGAATGAGTTTTTCGTTTTCGACGACGTAAAGATCATCGACGATATGAACTGCGCGATGTTTAAGGTAGATACCGAAGAGGGGCATTGGAACAGCGGCAAAAACTACAAAGACGGCTTTAACAGCGGCCACCGCCCGGGCGTAAAGGGCGGCTACTTCCCCGTCCAGCCCGTCGATTCGATGGTCGATCTGCGCGCCGAGATGCTAAAGGTACTTGAGCAGATCGGGCTTGAGACCTTCATCTGCCACCACGAAGTAGCGCAAGGCCAGGGCGAGATCGGCGTCAAATACGGCACTCTCGTCGAGGCCGCCGACAACGTGCAAAAATACAAATACGTCGTAAAGATGGTCGCGCACCTAAACGGCAAGACCGCGACCTTTATGCCAAAGCCGCTCTACGGCGATAACGGCAGCGGAATGCACGTACATCAATCGATCTGGAAAAAGGGCAAAAATACCTTTTACAAAAAGGGCAACTATGCAAATTTAAGCGACGCGGCGAGATGGTATATCGGCGGCGTGCTAAAGCATGCGCGCAGCGTCGCGGCGTTTACGAACCCGAGCACCAACAGCTACAAGCGCCTGATCCCGGGCTTTGAGGCGCCGTCCATTCTAACTTATTCGAGCCAAAACCGCTCCGCTTCGATCCGTATCCCTTACGGCAGCGGCGAGAACTCCGTGCGCGCGGAGATGCGCTTCCCCGATAGCACAGCATGCCCGTATTTGGCGTTTGCGGCGATGCTGATGGCGGGCATCGACGGTATCAAAAACAAAACCGAGCCGGTGGGGCCGATGGATGAAAATTTATTCAAGCTGCACCTAGATGAGATCCGCGAGCGCGGCATCGAGCAGCTTCCGCACACGCTTCGCGGCAGCCTAGAGGCGGTGATCCGCGATAATGAATACCTGCGCCCGATAATGAGCGAGCTTTTTATCGAGACCTATCAGCATTTTAAATTTGAAACTCAGGTTTGGCCTTACGAGGCGCGCCCTACGCCGTTTGAGTTTGCGACGAATTATTCGTGCTAAGGCTAAATTTTATGCCGCGCCGCCCGGTTTTTGCGATGCGGTGCGGCATAAGGCCTTGGAATTTTAAAATTTCGCCGCGCGCGAGCTTTTAAAATTCCGTCGCGCGAACTTAAATACCGCCCGTGAAGCTTCAGCTCTTTTATCGCAAACGTGAAATTTTATACTTTCTGCTCATTTTGCTTGGAATTTTATCGATAAACCTAGGCGTGAAATTTTATGAATTCAAAGAATTCCGCGCGAAAAACTACGCTTTTTACGACGCGCAAATTCTAAACGCCTACGCCAAAACGAACGAGCGCGGCCGCACCTACACGGTGCTAAAGCTCAAAACGGCGGATTTCACCCTCTACACGACCGCTGGGCTCGGGCGGGAATTTCACCGCTTCGCTCGCGTAAATATCGGCATCGTAACCAAAAACGTAAAATTTTTAGATTTTTTAAAGCAGCGCTTTTACGCGCCAAATTTTAAAATTTCAGCTGAGACCGCGCCCTCTGGGGCAAAATGGCGCACCATAGAGTTCGTCCGAGCCCAACACGAAGATGAGATGACGGCGGATCTTTACTCTGCGCTGTATTTTGCGACCGAAATTTCAAAACCGCTGCGCGCCAGCGTGACGAACTGGGGCATAGCGCACATCATCTCGATCAGCGGCTTTCATCTGGGCATTATCTTTAGCACGGTCTTTCTGCTCGCGATGCCGATCTACCGCTATTTTCAGGATCGCTACTTTCCGTATCGCAGCGCTAAGCGCGATCTTAGCGTCTTTGTGATCGTGCTGATGAGCGGATATCTCTTCGTGCTTGATTTCACGCCGAGCTTTCTGCGCTCGCTTGCGATGTGCTGCGTGGGGTTTTACCTCGCGATGCGAAATTTCTATGTACTTAAATTTACGAACCTTTTTCTCACCATCGCGCTTCTGCTAGCGTTTTTCCCGCACCTGGCCTTTTCGATCGGATTTTATTTCTCCTGCCTCGGCGTGCTGTATATCTTCCTCTACCTGCACCACTTCGCGCCTAAATTTAAGCTCTGGCAGAACGTCATACTTTTCAACCTCTACGTTTGGCTCAGTATGAACGTAGCGGTCTATTATTTCTTCTCGACCGCTTCGCTGCAGCAGCTTAGCGTCATGCCGCTAGGATACGTGTTTGTAATCTTTTATCCGCTAAGCATATTTTTGCATCTATTCGGGCTCGGCGGCGCGCTCGATACGCCGCTGCTTGCGTTTTTAAACTTTGCTCTGCCAAGCTTTCAGGCGCAAATTCCGCCGCTTCTTTTCGCACTTGCAAACATCTGCGCGCTTGCTGCGATAAAGCTTCGCTACGCAGCGCTTGGTTGCGCGATAATCGGAATTTCGCCGATATTTTTTATAACGTAGCGCGCGAAAATTCCAGCGGGAATTTTATCCGTTGGAATTTTATGCTAAAATCGCGCTTCAAATCTCACAAAGGATCAAAATGTTTATTGCAAACCTCACTTATGTTAAAGAAATTAGCGAAATCGATCGCTTCATCAACGAGCACAACGCGTTTTTAGACCGATTTTATGCGGCGGATAAATTTATCTGCTCGGGGCGCAAAGTCCCTCGCACAGGCGGCATCATCTTAATCAACGCCAAAGACCGCGCGGAGCTTGATGAGATCATCGCGCAAGATCCGTTCTTTCAAAACGGCGTCGCAAAATACGAGATCATAGAATTTGCGCCGACGAAATTTGCGCCCGAGTTTTGGAGGCTTTTCGGCGAATAGATGGCGCGGGTTAAATTTTAAAATTTACGCGCTTAAACACGCCTCTGAAATTTAGCCGTTTTGCGTGCGAGATGAAATTTTAACCTGAATTCAAAGCCGAAACGCAGTGGCGAATTTAGACAAGTTTAAAATCGAAATTATGCAAAAACGGCTAAATTTAAAGGAGATCGGGTGCTGATAAAACTGCGGCTCGCAATGCCGCAAGATGCGGATGCGCTGCTTGAAATTTACGCGCCTTACGTAAAGCAAACGGCGATCAGCTTCAAATACGACGTGTCCAGCGCCGCGGAATTTGCGGGGCGCATCGAGCAGACGCTGCAAAGATACCCATATCTGCTCGCTTACGCAAGCGATGAGGCGGCATGTGCAGACGACGAACGGAATGAAAATTTTAAAATTTTTGCGAGCGCGGCGGGCGCAGGGAGTGAAATTTTGCCCGCAGACGAGGCGCGAAATCGCGCAAGCGGTGCTGCAAAACAAAGCGGCGTAAATTTAAAACCGGGCCAAATCCTCGGCTACGCCTACGCTTCGGCTTTCAAAGAGCGCGCGGCATACGATTGGTCGGCGGAATGCTCGGTCTATGTATCGCAAAACGTGCGCGCTCTGGGCATCGGCAGGCTGCTCTACGAGGCGCTACAGCGCGCGCTCAGGGCTCAAAACATCGTAGATATGAACGCTTGCATCGCTTACGGGGATGACGAATATCTAAACGACGCTAGCGTGCGATTTCACGAGCGTATGGGTTTTCGCTTCGTCGGCAGATTCGAGCGCTGCGCCTATAAATTCGGTCGCTGGTACGATATGGCGTGGATGCAAAAGCCGATCGGCGAGCATCTGCAAAATCAGCCTGCGATGAGGCCTTTCGCGCGCTTCAGAGATGAAATTTGCGCGAGCGCGGGCATTGAAATTTAATTTAAAGGAAAAACTTTGACGCACTTTATCATAGACGACGAAAATATCGACGTAGATAATATCTTTGATGTCGTAAATCTCAAAGAGGGCGACGAGCTCAATATCGTCTCCAACACCGCCAAAAAGATCGGCGCCTTGACCCTTGCGCGCCTATCGAAGATGGGCGTTAGCATAGGCGAGGTCTTTACGATCGGCAAGCAAAGAAAGGATTTCGCCGATAAGATCATCGTGTTTTTGATGGGCAAGCTCTGCGGGCAGGAGGGCAAGATCGGCATCGTCAGCAACGATAAATTTTACGACGACGTGATAGAATTCTTTAATAATCTAAACTACCGCAAAAATCCTAAATTTGAAAAGATCAGTCTAGCCTCGCATGCCGCAGGGACGGACGCAAAACAAAGTAAAGCGGGCGGTGCGGCAGAGAAAAAAGCCCAAAAAGCGGAGTCGAAAGCTGCGAAATGTGAGCCAAAGGTTCAAAAGCAAGGGGGAAAAGCCTCGAAACAGGAGCCCAAAATCGCAAAGCAGGAGTCGAAAGCTGCGCAACAGGAACAAAAGGCTACAAATTCTAAAATCGCCAAAGCAGACCTTGCCGCGGCGGAGGCGCTGATCCCGCAGTGCGTGAGCCTACAAGCCCTCTATGCCGCATGCGTCGCAAAGCTCGGCAGAGCCAAGGGCTGCGAGGCCTACCGCGAGATCAAGGACGGCGCGCGGACGCGATATGCGAGCATCGCCTACGATAGCGATCTAAAAGACGGTGCCGTAAGGCGAAACGCGATCAAGCTCTACCGCGAAAGCGGCGGCGATATGGCGGAATTTCACAACAAGCTGACGAGCGAATACAAACACGCAGGACCTGAAATTTATAAGGAATTTAAAGAAAAACTCGTCGGAAAGATGATCTAGACGCCTCGGGCGCAAGGATTTAAGGCGCAGCGATAGTACGCGTCGCGACGTAGCGGCTAAAGCACGGCCTGGCGGCGTTAGATACGTCATTGCGGCGTGCGGTATGATACGGCGCGGCATAAATGCGCCCGAAATGAAACTATTTGCTTGCGTGGCATTAGTTTTATTTTGCCGCATATAACCAAGCAGAGCCCAGGC
>NZ_CALHHT010000426.1 GCF_938031315.1 uncultured Campylobacter sp. | reverse complement strand
TATAGTATTTGCCGTCGCAGGCGCTATCAAAACTAAATCCACCTTGGAATAAGCGATGTGGTTGATGCCAGCCTGCCAGTTTTCGTTGGCTTTGCAAAGCACGGGGTGATCGCATAGCGCCTCGAATGCCTTGTAGCTAACAAACTCCTGCACGCCGTCGCTAAGCGCGACATAGACGTCGAAATTCGACTTTTTCAGAGCGGATAAAATTTCAAACGCTTTGTAAAAACTGATACTCCCGCAAACCGCCAGTAAAACCTTTTTCTTACTCATCTTCGCTCCTAAAAAATTTATGGAAAAACCCATCTTTGTTGATTTGTTTGCTTCGGCTGATCGCCAGCGCGCCGCTCGGAACGTCGCTTGTAACCGTTGTGCCGGCGGCGATTATGACGTCGTCGGCTATCCGCACGGGCGCTACTAGCTGCGTGTCCGAGCCGATAAAGACGTTTTTGCCGATTATCGTTTTGTATTTTTTCTTGCCGTCGTAGTTGCACGTAATCGTGCCGCAGCCGATATTGCTGCCCTCATCGATCTCGCAATCCCCAAGATAGCTTAAATGCCCCGCCTTGATTTTGTTTACTTTTGCGTTTTTAAGCTCGACGAAATTTCCGATATGGGTGCCTATAACTTCGCATTTTGGGCGCAGATGCGCCATCGGACCGATGTCGGAGTTTTTTACGACGCTATCTTCGATGACGCAGCCGCTTTTGATGAGCGAGCTTTCGATCACGCAAGGACCGATGATACTTACGTTTTCTTGCAGCTCGCACTCGCCGATAAATTTTGCTCTGCTGTCGATATAGATGCTTTGCGGTAGGCGCATCAAAACGCCTTGCTTCATCAAATTTTCTTTTATCTCGTTTTGCATTAAATTTTCGGCGATGCTGAGGGCGAACTTATCGTTTATGCCCATAAAATTTTGCTCGTCCACCCACACGGCAGCGCATTTTAAGCCCATATCTTTGGCGATTTTGATCGCGTCGGTGAGGTAGTATTCTTTCTGAGCGTTATCTGGTTTGATCTGCGGCAGAATTTGTTTCAATGCCTCGCTTTTGAAGCAGTAGCAGCCCGCGTTTGCGTCTTTTACCGCTTTTTCTTCTTCGCTTGCGTCCTTTTGCTCGACGATCTTTAAAATTTCGCCGCCGCGGGTGATTACGCGACCGTATCCGAATGGATCGCGCGCGCTAAAAACGCTTAAATTTACTTCCGCGTCCCCCTCGCAGAGTTTGCGAAGCTCGGCGCTTTTTACCAAAGGCATATCGCCGCAGATTATTAGCGTTTTGGCTCCGCGGATTTCGACCTCTTTTAGTCCGCCCGCAGTGCCGGGGAAATGCTCGTGATCTTGTTTGTAAATTTTAGCGTTTGGAAAGTGCGCTAGAACCGCGCTTTTAACCTCGTCGAATTGATAGTGTAAAATCACGCTCACGTCGTTTGAAATTTCGTAAGCTTTCTTTAAGATGTGGATTATCATCGGCTCGCCGCAAAGCTCGAAAAGAACCTTAGCTTTTTGCGACTTCATCCGAGTGCCGAGTCCTGCGGCAAGAACTATAACCGAAACGTCGTTCATTTTTACCCTTAAATTTCAAAAATCGGATAATTTTAACACATTTAAAATAAATAAAAACCTAAATTTATGCCGCGCGGGCGAAATTTAAATCCCAAATTCAACTAAAATTTTATAAAATTCCGCCTAAATTTTAAAGCTTAGGCGGACGTTTTGAAAAAACTGATTTTGGTTACTTGTATTTGGGCGTTTAGCTTCTCGCTGATAGGCGAGTTTTTGCGCGGTATAGACAGCGCGTATTTGGCGTTTTCGCGCGTATTGTTGGCGCTAATTTGCTTTTTGCCGTTTATGAAATTTCGTGGCGTAAATCCAGCCCTGGCGCTTAAAATTTGCGCCGTGGGCGCCGTGCAGATCGGCGTGATGTATATCTTCTACTACCGCAGCTTTGCGTATTTGAAGGTCTATGAAGTGGCACTTTTTACGATATTTACTCCGTTTTACGTGACGCTGCTTTACGACGCGCTTAAGCTTAGATTTCGCGCGCTATATCTTTTCAGCGTCGCAGTCGCGGTGCTGGGGGCTTTGGTGATTAAATTCGGTGCGATAAATTCCGAGTTTTTGACGGGCTTTTTGCTTGTGCAGGGCGCAAATTTATGCTTCGGGCTCGGACAGAGCGCGTATAAATTTATGCTGGAGCGCCACGGCTTTAGCGAGCAGAAGGAGCTTTTCGGCTACTTTTTTGTGGGGGCCACCGCCGTTACGGCGATTGCCGCGATCGTGCTCGGAGATTTTTCTAAATTTAATCCCAGCTTCTCCCAAGGCGCGGTGATCGTGTATCTGGGCACTGTCGCAAGCGCTCTGGGGTATTTTTTGTGGAACAAAGGCGCGTGCGAAGTCGATAGCGGCGTGCTTGCGATTATGAATAACGCGCTCATCCCCGCAGCGATCGTCGTAAATTTAGTATTTTGGCAAAAGGACGCCGATATAGCGCGCCTGCTTGCGGGCTCGGCGCTGATTTATGTTTCGCTTATTTTGCATAAAAAGATTATGAAATTTTACGCCCTGCGCGAGCAAAGAATTTAGTATTTAACTAAAATTTTATATTTTTACATTAGAATTAGCCCTTATTTTATTTGAAGTTGGCAAAATGAAAAAAACCTTGAAATTTATCGCCTTTACCCTGCTCATAGTCATTGCGATATACTTCTTATACGGCAAATTTTTTAAGCAAGAAGAGGCGCCGAAAGCTCTTACGACTAGACTTGAAAAGGGCGATATCAGAGGCACGGTGACGGCTGCGGGCGAGGTTTACGCCAGAGATTTGGTCGATGTGGGCGCGCAGGTAAGCGGTCAGATCAAAAAGCTCTACGTCAAAGTGGGCGATATCGTAAAAAAAGGCGATATGATCGCACAGATCGATTCAGTCACTCAAGAAAACGAGATCGCGCAGCAAAAGGCGCAGCTTCTGATCCACGAGGCAAATTTGGCTTCGGCAAAGATCGCCGCGGCAAATGCTAAAACGCAGTATAACCGCGAGCTGCAGCTGTATAAAAGAAACGCCGCTTCCAAAGAGGCTGTGGAAAACGCTAAAAATAGCGCCGCTTTAAAAGAGGCCGAGCAGAAGCAGATCGAGGCGCAGATCGAGCAGACGAAACTTCAGCTAAGCACCGCGGAGACGAATTTCGGCTATACCAAGATCACGGCTCCGATAAGCGGTACGATCGTTTCAATGCCGGTAGAGGAGGGCAAAACGGTAAATTCCAACCAAACTACGCCTACGATCGTAAAGATCGCCGATCTAAGCAAGATGGAGATCAAGATGCAAATAGCCGAGGGCGATATATCCAAAGTAAAGGTTGGAATGGACGTAGAATACTCCATACTATCGGATCTAGACAATATCAAAAAGGCTAAAATTTACAAGATCGACCCCGGTCTTACCACGCTTAGCGACGGGACGTACGATAAAACCTCTAGCGGATCGTCTTATTCTTCGAGTAGCAGCGACAGCGCGATCTATTTTTACGCAAAGATGCTCGTGGATAACGAAAACGATTTTTTAAAGATCGGAATGACGACCGAAAACAACATAATCGTAAGCGAAGCGAACAATACGAGCTACCTACCTACCTCGGTTATCAAGCGCGACGGGGGAGGCGATTACGTCACGGTGCTTAACGGCAAAGAGCCCGAGCAGCGATACGTAAAAACGGGCGTCAGCGACGATTTGAATACTGAAATTTTAAGCGGTTTGGATGAAAAAGATGAGGTGCTTATCGCCGACGGAAAAGCCGCGCCGTTAAATATGGACGGGCCTCCGATGGTGTTTTAGAGAATTTTATGGTGTGAAGATGCTAGAGCTTAAAGATATAAACAAAAAATTCATTCTCGGCGATAACGAAATCCACGTCCTAAAAGACGTAAGTTTAAATATCGAAGCGGGCGAGTTTATATCGATAATCGGGCAATCCGGAAGCGGAAAATCCACGCTGATGAATATAATCGGCTGCATCGATACGCCAAGCAGCGGAAGCTATAAGATCGAAGGTCGCGAGACCGCGAATTTAAGCGGCGACGAGCTTGCGGCGCTTAGAAGCAAAAAATTCGGCTTTGTCTTTCAAAAATATAATCTCATCGCCACGATGGACGCGACCGCAAACGTCTCGCTACCTGCGGTTTATGCGGGCGTGGGGGCGAGCGAACGGACGAAACGAGCGGTAGAGCTTTTAAATAAGCTGGAGCTTGGCGATCGCACTAAAAATTTACCGAGCAAACTTAGCGGCGGGCAGCAGCAGCGCGTAAGTATCGCCCGCGCTCTGATAAACGGCGGCGAAGTGATTTTGGCAGACGAGCCCACCGGCGCGCTTGATAGCAAAAGCGGCGAGACGGTGATGCAAATTTTAACAGCGCTGCATAAAGAGGGACATACCATCATAATAGTTACGCACGATGCGCATATTGCGGAATTTGCGGATCGTATCATCGAGATCAAAGACGGCAGAATTTTAAGCGATAAAAGAAAGGCTGGGCGGGTTTTCGAGCGCAAAAGAGAGAAGATCAAAACGAAAAATTCCTTTATATTTTGCAAAGATCAACTCATAGAGAGCTTTAAAATGTCGATTAGCGCGATATTTTCGCATAAACTAAGATCGATTTTGACGATGTTAGGCATCATCATCGGCATCGCCTCGGTTATCTGCGTAGTAGCTCTCGGTAAGGGTTCGGAGGAAAAAATTTTATCCGAGATCCGTAAAATTGGTACCAATACGATCGATATCTTTCCCGGTAAAAATTTCGGCGACGTGCGAGCGGGCTTTGTGAGTACCCTTACGATAAGCGATTCTAAAGTTTTGGCGCGCCAGCCCTACGTCGATTATGCCACACCAAATGCTTCTGCAAGCGGTACGGCAACATATGCGAATTTAAGCTCCAAGGCTCAACTGCGCGGTGGTGGCGTGAATTCTTTGGCGGTTAATGGCATAGATATAGAAGATGGTAGAAATTTTAGCGACGATGATATTAAAAATTCTGCCTCTGTTGCGATTATCGATCCAAACACCAAAAAAACATTTTTTAAAAATTCCGATCCTATCGGTAAGACGATTTTATTTTCGGGTAAGCCACTTAAGATCATAGGAGTTTCGGGCAAGGATAAAAACGCCTTCGGAAGCAACGAAAATTTAAGAATTTACGCGCCGTACTCAACCGTGATGAATAAAATCACGGGCAATCGAAAAATCAGCTCTATCACCATCAAAATCAAAGACGATGTCAATACTCAAGTGGCCGAAGAGAGCCTAACTCAGCTACTTATCCAAAGACACGGCTCGCGGGATTTTCATACGATGAACGCAGATACTATCAAACAAACAATACAAAGCACTACCGGCACGATGACGATTCTGATCTCATCGATTGCGGTTATCTCGCTCGTCGTCGGCGGCATCGGCGTGATGAATATCATGCTCGTAAGCGTCACCGAGCGTACGCGCGAGATCGGCATCAGGATGGCGATCGGCGCGAAGCAATCCAATATCTTGCAGCAGTTTTTGATAGAGGCGATCTTGCTTTGCTCGCTCGGCGGAGCTTTAGGAATTTTAATCGCTTTGGCGCTTGGATTTGCGTTTAATACCATAAGCCCGGATTTTGCGATGAAATTTACTACCGCGCCTTTCGTGATCGCCTTTGCGGCGTCGTCCGCGATCGGTATAGTTTTCGGCTATCTGCCGGCAAGAAACGCCAGCAGATTAAATCCGATAGATGCTTTAGCACAAGAATAATCAAGGAGAGAAAATGATAAATTCCAAAGTAATTTTAAGCGGCGTTTTGGCCGTTTTTATCGGTGGCTGCGCCTCGAATCAAAGCGAGGTCGAGTATAAACCCGTAGAGAATTTCAAAGATGAAAACGCAAGCTACGAAATCGATACGCTGTGGTATAAAAAATATGGCGAATCGTATCTAAATAAGCTCGTAGATCAGGCGCTTGCGAACAATTACGATCTAAAAACTGCCGCGCTTAATGTCGAGAGCGCTTATGCAAATTTAGGACTTAGCCGCGCAGATCTATTTCCTACGCTAAGCAGCTCGTGGAGTGCAGGCGCCAACCGCGATATAAGCACTAGCGCCAATTGGAACAAAACCTATAGTTCCGGTTTTAACGTAAGCTATGAGCTCGATCTATTTGGCAAGATCCGTTCGGCGGTAAATGCCGAGGGCTGGAACGCTAAAGCCAGCGAGTTTGACCTTGAAAATACTCGCCTGACTCTTATAAATTCTGTCGTAAGCGGCTACTTTGAGATGCTTTATCTAAACGATTCGCTAAAATGGACAAAACAGAATTTAAGCGATTACCGCGAGATCGAAAAAATAATCAAGGCAAAATATGATTACGGCAAGTCCGAGCAGCTAGATTACAGGCAAATTCAAAATTCTATCCTAGGGCTTGAAAACAAGGTCTTAAGCATTCAAAAAAATATCGAGGATAATCATAAATATATGAGGAATCTCATCTCCTCCAGCTTGCAGTTTGATGACAACACCGATTCGATAAATTCCATAGAATTCCAAGGCGTTGATCTAAATGTGCCTTACACGGCGCTTGCTAACCGCCCCGATATTAGAGCTGCGATAGCTAGGTTAAATTCCAGCTTTTACGACGAACAGACCGCTAAGTTAAATTTCTTTCCTAGCGTAAATTTAGGCGCAGGGCTTACTAATGGGCAAGGCGTGAGTGCCAACGATAGCTTCAAGCTAAATTTTTTAAGCGGCAACGTAAGCATAAGTCTGCCGTTTTTGGATTATGCGAGGGTTGAAAACCGCCTTAAAATTTCAGAGATCGCTTTTCGCAAAAACGTCGTAAATTACGAACAGACGCTCTCTAACGCTACTAATGAGGTGTTAAATTTATATAGAATTTATCAAATCAATCTGGCTAGCCTTAAAAATTTAAGCGCTGCTTACGATGAAAAGGCGCGTATCGCCGATCTTTACGCCGCGAAATACGAAGCAGGCTCAAGCGAGCTAAAGGATATGCTAGAAGCCCGCACCGACGCCGTAAACGCTAAGATAAACGAGCTAAATCAAAGATATTTGACGCTACAAAATGAGGCGGCGATCTATCGCGCGATGGCAGGTAAATTTAAACGCAAATGAAAAAGGCTTTGATATTTTGGTTGCTTTACGGTGCGATATTTGCTGATTGTACGGCACTAAGCGCGCAAGATGACTCAGTAAGCTTTGGTGCCAGCGTCTATGCTGCGAACAATAAACAATCAGAATTTGAGAAAAACCATAGTGAAATTATGCTAAATCGTCAAAAAAATGAACTAGATAGGCAAAGCCTGCAAAATAATTTGCAACGTGAATCAAAAGGCGTAGGCGACCACGATGATTTTTCGATGAAAAAACAGCCGATGCAAGACATCAAGGAGCGAAACAATAAAAATGAACAGGACTTAAAACTGCGCCGCAAAAAGCTGCAAGGCGACGCTTATCGGCGCTAGGGCTGCTTTTGTTTATCGGTTTTTAAGTAAAGTTTCTATAAAATCTCCGCTTTACATTTTCTTAAAGGAACAGTTATGAAAAGAACGTACCAACCCCACAATACCCCTAAAAAGCGCACTCACGGCTTTCGCGTCCGTATGAAAACAAAAAACGGCCGCAGAGTTTTAAGCGCAAGACGCGCTAAAGGCAGAAGAAGATTGGCTGCGTAGGTGAGTTCGCTGCGGTAAGCGACAGTAGAGTTTTTTCGGATGTTTATAAAAACGGGGCGAAGTGGCATTGTGAATGCGCCGTCGTCTATTTTTTGGCGAGCGAAGAGCGTAAATTTAGCGCGGTCGCCAGTAAAAAAATAGGCAATTCGGTCACGCGAAACCGCGCCAAAAGGCGTTTGCGCGCCGCGTTTTATAATCAAAAAGATGCCATTGTTAGCGGAATTTTTATATTAATCGCAAAAAAGCAGATCATAGATATGAGCTTTGAAGACATTGAGCGAAATTTAAAATGGGCGTTTAAAAAGATAGGAGCGGCAAAATGAAGGAATTTTTTATAGCCGCGATCGGGTTTTACAGAAAATTCATTTCGCCCGCGTTTCCGCGCTGCTGCCGCTACTATCCGAGCTGTTCGCAATACGCCCTTTATGAGTTTAAATTTAACGGTCTTTTTCGCGCTCTTTGCGCTACGGCCGCTAGAATTTTAAGGTGTAATCCGCTGTTTAAAGGCGGCATAGACCATCCGATAATCACGCGAAATTTTAAATTTTGCGTATTTTCAAAAACCTACGAAGGCCGCTTTAACGCGCGCGCGCAGGAATTTAAGCTTTGGTTCATACCATATAAAAAAAATAGATACTATATCATACTAGCAGGAGAGAAATAGTGCTGGATAAACTACCTCAATCAAAACGCCTTGCCATCGCAGTGGCACTCGCGCTTATATTTTTTGTCGCCTACGATCATTTTTATTTATCAAAAATTCGCGCCTC
>NZ_CALHHT010000425.1 GCF_938031315.1 uncultured Campylobacter sp. | reverse complement strand
TAAAGCTTAAAATGCGTCTATTACGCATTTCTTGACTATTCAAAATTTTTTACTTCTTAAAAATCAAAATTTTAGCCATTTAAAATTTATACTTGAATTTAAACTGCAATTTAATTAAACATTAAAAATCTTTGTATTATTATTCGCCGCGTTAATAATCAATTCTATAATCATTAAGTAAGGAAATATAAATGTTTAGAAGATTCTCTCTCTCTCTCTATGTCTCGCTGCTCTTTTATGGCTCGCTTTACGCGGAAGATCAGGCAAATTCGCAAGAATTAGGAACTATCCAGGTAACGGGCAATGTCGATTCGCAAAGCGTAGCCGAGCAAAAGGTCGGCGAAACTAAAACTACCGCGCAGACTATCAAGAAGCAGCAGATCACCGATAGTAGAGACTTGGTGCGATACCAAACGGGTATCACAGCGGTCGAGACGGGCAGATTCGGCGCTAGCGGATACGCCGTTCGCGGCGTGGACGAAAACCGCGTGGCTATCACGGTGGACGGGCTTCGTCAAGCGGAGACTCTAAGCTCGCAGGGCTTTAAAGACCTCTTTGAGGGGTATGGAAATTTTAACAACACAAGAAACGGCGTAGAGATGGAAAACGTCAAAACAGCCAATATCACCAAAGGAGCCGACTCCATAAAAGCGGGAAGCGGTGCACTCGGCGGATCGGTAATGTTTGAAACCAAAGACGCTAGGGATTTCTTGACGGAAAAGAACTATCATTTCGGCTTTAAACAGGGCTATCAAAGCGTCGATAGTCAAAATTTCCACTCCTTCACCGGCGCAGCTAGGTACGGCTGGTTTGATCTTTTGGTTATAAACACCGATAGACACGGTCATGAAAGAAAAAACTATTTCTACGACATATATGATAGTAAAGAGGACAAACTTCATATAGGTAAAACTCGCGAAAAGGCAGATCCATACACCATAACCAAAAAAAGTACGCTCGTAAAGGTGGGATTTCAGCCGGGCGATGAGAATAGATTTTCGGTCGCGATAGATGACTCGAAGCAAAATTCCGACGGCGAGGATCTATCTTATACGTTAAGAATGGGTAGCCGTCCGGATGCTTCGGAACGATATGGAAATAGGACAAACCACGATAGCTCCACTAGAAAAAACGTGCAATTTGCCTATGAAAATTTCAGCGAGACGCCGCTTTGGGATCACGTTAAAATTTCATACTCAAAGCAGAGTATTAAAAACCGCGCGATCAATAGAGAGGGCTGCCAAGGAAGCGCCTGCCAGCAAACACAAAATCCATCGGGAATGCATTTAGACTCGAGCTCCGGTACGCATAATCTAGTAGATAAAAATAATAGACCTATAAGCGTCGATCCCGGGGATGTAGCGGAGGAAGCTTATATCGTAAGAGATGGCTCGGGTAATGTGCTTAGGCTTAACGACGATTATAAAGCACATCTTGGATCCGCAATTGACATGTGGGGAGATGTTTATCATTCAACTTATGTAGATTGCTCCAAAATAGATTGCAATAAAAAATTTAAAGTATTAAAAGAAACATACGATGGGAATACTTGGAATTATAATTATGAACTCGTAGAAAGAGAGCTGGAAAAACATACTCTTCCCGACGGAAGAACTTACGGAACCATAAAAAGAGATTCTAGCGATGCAGATGATGGAACAAAATACCATAAATTATCTTTTTTAACTCCAGGAACGGACGGCTATAATTCCATACAATATACCGATAGGACACTGGATACCGAAACGCAACAATTAAATTTGGATTTTGAGAAAGAGCTTAGCCTATTTAACATCATCGATAATTCCATATCATACGGCGGACTTTTAGATAAGACCGATAAATCGATGACGAACAAAGACGGGTTTTATGCAGGCAATTCACAATGGTGGGATAGTATATTTTTCGGTAATGTAAATAATGTGCCAAATCCAGATTGGCATATGAATGGCAATCTAAGAAGCAATACCACTGCGGTGAGCACCTATCTGATCCCGGTACAAACTACGACTACGGCAAGCTATATCGGAGATGAAATTCAAATAACCAAATATGTAGGCTTTGATCTTGGCTATCGCTACGACAAGGTAAAACATAAACCGAAATATACCGGCTATCCCGAAGTGCCCAGAGGCATCATAACCGGTTTGTGGGTGCCGTATCCTTACAATCCCTATGACGGAATACATGGTTACTACACTCCTTATGGAGAGGAAAATTATCAGCAAAATTTAAAATTCCTGCTAAGAGAGAAGGAATACAAAAGCGGCTCATACAAACTAGGTCTAAATTTAGACCCGCTCGATTGGATAAGAATTCAGCTAAAAGGCTCCAAGGGTTTCCGCGCTCCGACATCGGATGAGGCGTATATGACCTTTAAGCATCCGGACTTTTCTATCCGTCCTAATATATTTTTAGAACCAGAAATCGCAAGGACGAAAGAGATCGCTCTTACTTTTTATAGCGAGAGAAGCCGCATAACTTTCGATGTTTTTAAGACGGATTATAAAAATTTTATCGATCTTGAATTTTTGGGAAATTTACAAGTCGTAGATCAGCAGATACCGTATCCGTTTTATCAAAATGTAAACCGAGATAGCGCCAAAGTGCATGGATTTGAGATAAATACCCATCTGGAGCTCGGCGATGTATCGGAGAGCCTGGAGGGATTTAGGCTGGGATATAAATACAGCAGACAAAAAGGCAGAATGTCGTGCGCCAGCAACGGCTCAAACGCCAATGATTCAAACTCCGGATGCAGTAGGGGCGAAGAGGTGCCGATGAATGCGATCCAACCGCCTACTTCCGTCTATAATATCGGCTATTCTACGCCCGGCGACAAATATGGCATTGATCTTTTCATAACTGACGTAGGAGCCAAGAAGCGCAAAGATACCTACAATATGTATTGGAAAAGCCAAGTCGAAAGAACGGATCCGTATTGGGGACATATCGATGCTTCTATAGTAAACGGAGAGCCCGTAACCGATAATACCAAAGGTTGGCGAAGCGGCGATTATACGGTAGTGGACGTTATCGCTTATGCTAAGCCGCAAAAAAATTTTAACTTTAGTCTAGGAGTTTACAACCTAACCAATGCCAAATATATCACTTGGGATAGCGCGCGCTCGATCAGGGCTTTTGGAACGGTCAATATGATCGATCAGGCGACGGGTGCGGGCATCGGCAGGTTTTACGCGCCGCGCAGAAATTTTAGATTTAACTGGGAGATAACGTTTTAGTTCTTGGTGTGTTTCGATCCAAAATTTAAAACGAATTTTGGATCGAAGTCTCGATTTGATCGAATTGAGCCCTGCTTTGTAATTTACGCTTTAAATTTATATCCAATGAGCCTTTGCAACGCAAGAGCAAGATCTCTTCGTATTTTTGGCATTTCGATAAAATTTTTAGCGATATAATTTTCGCCGAACGGTAACATTTTGCGCGCGCATTAAATTTGTATATCGCCGCTTTCGTTTATGTGGTTTTGACTCAGAACCTACCGCCGTGCGGTATAAATTTTACATTTCTATCGATAAAGCCTTTTTTACTAAGGTCAAAGACAAACTTTCATATCACCTAAATTTGCTCGCCGTATGATCCTAATAAAGACGAGTTAGAAGCACCGAAGACATTTAACAACCGCACGCAAAACTACGGCGGCAGAATG
>NZ_CALHHT010000424.1 GCF_938031315.1 uncultured Campylobacter sp. | reverse complement strand
AAAATTCCTTAAATTTGCTTTTGAAGCGCTTTTTTATATTTCCACACGCTTTTGTTGTTGCGAGTATCTATCATCGAAAGCTCTAAAAGTAGGCTTTCGCTTGCTTGCGCGGTAGAATTTTTAGCTGCAGAATTTAAATTTTTTGATTTTTTAGATCCTGCCTTACCGTCGTTTGCCACAGTGGGGCTTTGCGGTAAAATTTTACCTACCAAGATGTAATCCGGCGCGTAGATCGAGCCGCTTTCTACGGCGTGATAGCCACGGCTTACGCCATCGTTGCTAAATACGAGTTCATCTTTACTTGGGGCGTCTGTGACGACTGCTTTGCCTGAATGCAGCAGTGAAATTCTAATTTTTTTACTCAAAAATTCCGCATCCACGCCGTGCGCGTTCGTTCCATCCAGTGGCTCGATGCCGACGACGCTGAATCTACCGCCTTTCTTACCGACTATGCGCTTCGAGAGTAGATCGGCGATGCTTTCGCCTGCGATGCGCTCCAGATATGCGTTTGGATACCCAGCATGATCTATGCCTCCGGCAAGTGCCGAATTATCCGTGCTTTTAGAGCCTTTAAGCGCAGCGCAGCCCGCTAAAAAGGCACACAGCAAGATCACGAAAAAACTTATTTTAAAATTTTTCATAGCATTTCCAAATTTTATAAAATAAACTCCGCGATTATAGCGAGATTTGGTTAAATTTCGTTTTTTATAAGCAAAATTTGTAACGGATATTCCGCTCGTTCCTTTAATTTTGAGTTAAAGATTCCTTGATATACTTTCTGCCAATTTATTCAGAAAATTCTCGGGGTGCTTATGAAAAAAATCATTAAAAGAGACGGAAGTTTTCAAGAATTTCAATCCTACAAAATAAAAGATGCTATCAAAAAAGCCTACAAAAGCGTGGGTAGCGAGTTTGACGAAAAAGTCTTTGATAATGTAATGAGCGCGATCGTTTTTAAAGACAAATTAAGTGTCGAAGATATTCAGGATCTCATCGAGAAAAAACTCTTCGAAGCGGGCGATTTCGCCGTTTTGAAAAGCTTCATGATCTACCGCCACACGCACAAGATGCAGCGCGAGCACATTTTGGGGCTTGAAGAGGATACGACCTATATCAACTGCACCCAGACGGTCAATGAATACATCAGCAAGCAGGATTGGCGAATTTTAGCAAATTCCAATACCAGCTACTCAAACGCAGGCCTTATCAATAACACCGCAGGTAAGGTCATCGCAAACTACTGGCTAGATAAAATTTACTCTCGCGAGGAGGGCGCGGCGCACCGAAACGGTGACTATCATATCCACGATCTGGACTGCCTTACGGCGTATTGCGCGGGCTGGAGCTTGCGCGTGCTTCTAAACGAGGGCTTTAACGGCGTGCGCGGCAGGGTCGAGAGCAAGGCGCCGAAGCATTTCCGCGAAGCGCTGTATCAGATGGCAAATTTCCTTGGAATTTTACAAAGCGAATGGGCGGGCGCGCAGGCGTTTAGCAGCTTTGATACGTATCTAGCGCCATACGTTTTCCGCGATAAATTAAGCGACGATGAGGTCAAAAAGGCGATCACGAGCTTTGTGTTTAACCTAAACGTCCCGGCGCGCTGGGGTCAGAGCCCGTTTACCAACGTCACCATCGATATGACCTGCCCGGATGATCTAAAAACGCAGATCCCTACGCATAACAACGAGCATCTATTTAAAAATTTACGCGACGAGGAGCTTTTGGCAGAGGCTAAAAGGCGCGGCAAGGGCTCGCTTGAGGCGATGACTTACGGTGATTTCGAGCCTGAGATGAACCGCATCGTGATTGCATTTTATGAGGTTTTAACGACGGGCGATAAGTGCGGTCAGCCCTTTACCTTCCCGATTCCTACGGTAAATTTAACGGAGGAGTTTGATTGGGATACTCCTGCGGCCGACGCGGTATTTGAAAACACCGCCAAGGTAGGCTCGAGCTATTTTCAAAATTTCATCGGCTCGCAATATATCACGAACGAAAAGGGCGAGCGCGTACCCAATCCAAAGGCGTATAAGCCTGGCGCTGTGCGCTCGATGTGCTGCCGCTTGCAGCTTGATCTGCGCGAGCTTCTTAAGCGCGGCGGAGGACTTTTCGGAAGCGCGGAGATGACGGGAAGCATCGGCGTCGTAACGATAAATTTAGCCCGCCTAGGCTATCTGTATAAAAATAACGAAGAGGCGCTGTATGCGAGGCTGGACGAGCTTTTAGAGCTTGCAAAATCGACGCTTGAGAAGAAGCGAAAATTCGTTACCGAGATGTTTGAGCGCGGCTTGTATCCATACACGAAGCGCTATCTGCCGGGCTTTAATAACCATTTCAGCACCATCGGTATTAACGGCGCAAACGAGATGATCCGAAATTTTAGTGGAAATAAAGAGGATATTACGACGGAATTCGGGCGTAAATTTGCCCTTAAAATGGTTGAGTATCTGCGCGAGAAGATCCGCTCGTTTCAGGAGCAGACGGGCAATCTATACAATCTCGAAGCCACGCCTGCCGAGGGCACGACGTATCGCTTCGCCAAAGAGGATAAGAAGCGCTACGCAGATATCATTCAAGCGGGATTTGATAAAAACATATACTACACCAATTCGACGCAGCTTCCAGCAAATTTCGGAAGTGATCCGTTTGAGGCGCTGGCGATGCAAGACGAGCTGCAAAGCTCCTATACCGGCGGCACGGTGCTGCATCTGTATATGAAGGAGCGCATCAGCTCGGCTCAGGCGTGCAAACAGCTCGTAAAAAGCGTAGTGCAAAACTACAAGCTTCCTTATATCACGATCACGCCGATTTTCAGTGTCTGTCATAAGCACGGCTACATCAGCGGCGAGCATGAATACTGCCCGAAATGCGACGAGGAGCTACTCGCGGAATACAAAGCCAAGCAGAGCAAGGGCGCCTAAATAGCGATTTAAATTTTAATCTTAATGAAAGGATGGAGAATGGAATTTCCAAAAGAGTTAGAAGTAAAACGCACAAAATGCGTCGTTTACACAAGAGTAATGGGCTATTTGCGCCCAGTAGAGAGCTTTAATATCGGAAAGAAGGGCGAACACAAAGAGCGCGTCTTTTTTGAAGAGAAAAAAGACAAAAAGCAAATCGCCTAGTCGCCGCTACCGGCCCAATGCAACAAACGCATACGAAGCCGCCGCAAGCCTTAAACCTGCGTAACGCGCAGATTTATGAGATCACGCCGTTTACGATGCTTGATTTTGCTGATCACATCGCCGCGATCGCGTGGTTTTGCGGCTGCAATATGCGCTGCATATACTGCTACAACCCACAAATCGTTACTTCACGGGGTAAAATTTCAAACGAAGAGTTTCTGCGTTTTTTGGATGCGCGCGCGGGCAAGCTTCAGGGCATCGTATTTAGCGGCGGCGAATGCACCTGTGCGAGCGATTTTATCCCGCTGGCGCACGAAGTTAAGCGGCGCGGCTTTTTGCTCAAGGTTGATACCAACGGCTCAAATCCGCAAAAGATCGAAGAGGCGCTAAGCTTGGGGCTGATCGATTATATCGCGCTTGATTTTAAGGCGCCGCAGCAGGATTTTGAGCTCATCACGAAGTCAAGCTTATACGATAAATTTCAGCAAACTCTTAGACTTTTGTTGCGGCAAAATTTTAAATTTGAGGTGCGCACGACCGTGCATGCCGACTTTTTAAATGAAGCGAAGATCGAGCAGATGGCGCAAATTCTATGGAACGAGGGCTACCGCGGCGTCTATTATCTGCAAAACTTCCTGCCCACCGGCGATAATTTCGGCAATTTAGACGCGCCACTTGCGAGCTTTGATCCGAGCAAAATCCGCACCGATCTAAAGATCGAACTTCGAAATTTTGATTAAATTTGCGCCGTCGCGCGCGTCTTGCCGCGATGAGCGCGATGAAATTTTATCTAGCGCATTATCTGGCGCGCATTGTCCGTGTGTATTGTGCCTTGATAAAATTCCGCCTCGCCGTTTGCCGCAATGGTGCTTACTGCAGGCATTGGCGAAAAGTAAATAGATGGAATCGCACCGCATGCCTTTAAAATTTCATCATAAAATTCCTCCATCATAAAATTTTACCCCAAAGTTTTGCCATAAAATTTCATTTCAAAGCTCCAAGTATACAGCCGGTATAAAATTTAGCTTTTGCTCGCTTAGTCGCAAAATTCCGCTATGTGCTCCTGCCGAGCTGTGCGCGTCTTATAAAATTCCGCGCAAATTTTACGGGTGAAATTTCACGCCTTTAAATTTTGCCCGCAAAGCCTTCGATAAGATTTTTTTCGTTACAATACGCCCTAAATTTTTAAAAAGGCAAAAAATGGATAGGAAAAAAATCTACAACCCCTTCTCCGACGAGACGCTTACCGATCGCAAGATCTTCGGCGGCAATCCGCAGGGAATTTTAAATTTTACCAAGGCGAAATATCAATGGGCGCTGAAGCTTTGGGATCTGATGGAGGCCAACACCTGGTTTCCTAAAGAGGTCGATACCACCGACGACGTGCGCGATTATAACTTCAATCTCACAAGCGCCGAGAAGCGGATGTATGATCTCGTGTGGAGCCAGCTGATATCGATGGATAGCTTTCAGACCAACAATCTCGCCGATAATATCAACCCCTACATCACGGCTCCGGAGATCAATGCCGTGCTCGCGCGCCAAGCCTACGAGGAGGCCAACCACAGCAAATCCTACGCCGTCATGGTCGAGGCGATCTGTGAAAACACCGATCTGATTTACGAGATGGAGAAGCACGACGATATGCTCCGCAGGAAAAACGACTACATCTCAAGCGTCTATGAGGAGCTCGCGGGCGAGGTTAGCGACGATAAGCTGCTGCTAGCGATGGTGGCGAATCAAATTTTAGAGGGGATCTACTTCTACAGCGGCTTTACGTCGATCTATGCGCTTGCGCGCGCGGGCAAGATGCTAGGCAGCGCGCAGATGATCCGCTTCATACAGCGCGACGAGATCACGCATCTGCTGCTCTTTCAAAACATGATAAATTCCGTCCGCAAGGAGCGCGCCGATCTGTTTAATAAACGCAACGTGGATAAAATTTACGAGATGTTCGAGACGGCGGGAAACTTAGAGATCGATTGGGGCAAATACATCACGGATAACCAAATCATGGGCTTTACGGACGACATCATCGAAGAATACATCCACTACCTAGTCGATCAGCGCCTGCTTGCCATCGGACTTGAGAAGCGATACGGCGCGAAACATCCGATAAAATGGGTCGATGATTTTTCTAAATTTAACGATCAAAAGAGCAACTTTTTCGAGAGCAAGGTCACGAACTACAGCAAAGGAAGCTTGAGTTTTGATGATTTTTAGCGGATTTTGCGGTTTGAAATTTTGCTCCGCCGTATCGCGGCGCCCGCGCTTGGGCGGTACTTTTAAAAATTTTAACGGCTTAGAATTTAAACGGAGTGAAAATTTCCGCGGCTTTAAATTCGGATCAAATTTAATCGGGAGTGCACTATGGTCTCGCTAGAGCGGCTTCGCTGCGAAAAGATGGCGAACGACATCGCCGAGCAGGTTAGCTTAAATCCTGCGCTTTTTGAGGCGTTTTGTAGCGTCGCTAGAAGCGAGTTTGCCCCGCTCGGCGCGCACGCTTTCAGCCTCAACGCACAGCCCATTTTGGCCAGCCAGTGGATCAGCTCGCCGCTGACGGTCGCGCGCATGACGATGGCGCTAAGCGTCGATCCGAAGGTCGAGAAAATTTTAGAGATCGGCTGCGGTAGCGGCTATCAAGCGGCGATTTTAAGCAGGATGGTTCACCGCGTCTTTGCCGTCGAGCGCGTCGAGCGGCTGGTGGGCGAGGCGAAAAGGCACTTTGCAAATCTTGGGATTTCAAACATCAGCCTGCGCCACGATGACGGCAACGCCGGGTGGAAAAATTTCGCCCCTTTTGATAGGATCTTGCTTTCCGCGTGCGCCGAGCGGATCGACGAGCGGCTGTTTGCGCAGCTGGCGATCGGCGGAATTTTGGTTGCTCCGATGAATAGAGGCGGCTCGCAAAAGATCGTTAGATTTAATAAAATTTCGCCGTCCGAGATCAAAGAAGAGGAGCTTGGCGCCTGCGAATTCGTCCCACTGGTGCAGGGTCGCGGATAGATCTAGCGCGCAGTAAATTTTAAAATTTCTACTGCCCCTAGCGCGCAAATTTAATAAAATTTGCTTTCGGCTCCGCCGCGAGATCAGAGTTTTATTAATTATTTATTTAAATTCAAGTACAATACACAATTTTAATCTTACAAGGATGAGTCATGCAAGATTTTAGCAAGGAAAAGATAGAGTCGCTGGTCGTCAGCTGGAAAAATCACAACAAAAACCAATTCTGGCTCAAAAAACAAACCGCGATTTCAAAGTATTTAGGCGAGATAAAGCGCTGCTTGGCGAGCTTTGATGAGACCGAGAGCGAGTTTTTGCAAACTCTGTATATAAATCTCAGCGACGGCAATCTTAGAAGCTGCAAAATTTTATCTCTGGGCGAGAAGTTCGCGCACGCCGAGTATTTCTTTATGGATCAGTATTTTGATTCCAATATCAGCGCGTTTTATTACGATTTCGCTTTTAAAGACCGCATCGTCGGCAAAAAGGAGCTGTTTCCTAAAAATGCCGTAAAAAGCGTAGATAGCGTGCTTAGCGGCGAGGATAAAAACATCGTCTCGCTTTATGTTTTTATCGAAAATATCGTCAAAAATTTCAATAGCTATTCGCAGGAGCGCACCGCGCGCGATATTTTCAAACAAAAGCTAGTCAATTTCTACGATGAGCTTTACAGGCTTCTTACGGCGGTAGATAGCGCTTTGGCGATCGATTTTTTCGACGTCGCGCTGCATAATCAGCCTTTTGTGCTGATGGAATTTTTAAAATCCGCGATAAATGCCGATAATTTCTATCTGATCGACAGCTACCTAAGCGATGACGGGATGCTAAATTTAGGGCTTGCAGAGGGCGGCGATTTTGCGCAAATTTCGCGCGAGAAGCTCTATCTGCTAGCTAGCATATTTGCGCAGTGCAACGATGAGTTTCCGACGCTCGTTTATCGCGATGAAACCGCGCAAATTTTATCCTTGCTCTACGACGAAAAGGTTGAAATTTTTGAAGAATTTTACGAAGTAAGTTCGCGATTTATCGCGGAATTTACCCCGTATCCGCAGGATGTCGTGGGTGCGGCTAGGATCGTGTATTCGTCGCTGTTTTTCGAATACGTCAAAAACTACAAGAGCGAAGAGGTCGCGAAAAATACGATATTTTACGGCGCGATCGGTACCGGCAAGACCCGCAGATTGCGATCTTTGATCACCGAAAAGAAACTTGCGGCGAAAAATTTCCGTTACGTTTGCCTGCACGAAGGCTTTGAATATCGCGATTTCATCGACGGATTTTACGGCACAAGTTTCATCAATGGCGAGTTTAAGGCGCTGTGCAAAGAGGCGCTAAACGATCCGAAGGGCGAGTATTATTTTCTGATCGACAATGTAAGTGCCGCGAGCTTTGATAAAATTTTAGGTGAGGTCGCGGTGCTTTTGGATCGTCGCTACGACGAGGAAGACGAGCTTTCGCTGATCCGCACGAAAAACTCCCACGTAATCGACGGCTTTGAAGAGGGCGAGAAAGCGCGCGCCAGCGTCGTTTTAAAGGACGGCCGCTCATATTTTGCGGTGCCTAAAAATTTATACGTCCTATGCACTCTAAGTGAGCACAAATGCGTTTCGCCGTCGATTGCAAAGGCGTTTAGATGGATCAAATGCGAGTGCGATTACGGCGCGCTTGAGGATTATTTAAGAGATCGCGAGATCGTAAATGCAAGCGCGGTCGTTGCGGTTTGCAAGGCGCTGAATAAGTTTATCGTCGATGAGGCGGGCGGTCTCTGCGCGATCGGACATGGCGTATTTATGGGGCTAGCGCGCTATCAAAACAACGCTCAGATCATGCAAGAAGGGCTAAACGGCTTTTTCGCCGAGGTGCTAGAGCCGATCTTTAGGTGCGCAGCAAGCGGCGAAGATGTCGCTACGAGCCTTAGCGAGCGTATCGCTGAAGCCAAGAGCGTGTTTAAATTTTAATATTTTCGTTTGAATAGATTTTTAAGTAAATTTTGCAATAACGGAATTTTATATGGAGTAAAAACAATGGCTGATAATATTGTAAATAATCATAAATATGATGCAGAATATATTAGCTATATTAGAAATGGTAATTCCGCCGCAGTTCTTATTACTAGAGATTTGGTGAAAAGCATAAACACAATTGGTAAGTGGATTGATATCATTGAGAGCAATATTCGCGGCAGAATCGACGGAAGAATCAATTTTAACTATTTCATTGTTGAAATTTTTCCTAGAAAAACTAAGCCGGATTATTCTAAGGCAGCGTCAGAGTATGATAAAAAATATATTACCTGGCAAACGGCTTGCAAAGATATAAAAAATGCGAGAAACGTCGGTTACAAAGGCCCCCGATATAAGATATGGTGCAGTTTGTATAATGACAGGAAGAAAAGGGTAGTACGGAAGTATTATAATAAAAAGTTCGGTAGGTGGATGCCAGATGGGTGGCTACCTACCGATTCATGTGTTTTAAAAGATAAAATAGAATTTATTGATAACTGGAAATATAAGATCAAATCCATAAGAGAATTATAAAACAACTTAAACGTAACTTCGCTAGTTTTGAATTAAGACTCGAATAATAAATTTAGCCCAAAAGCCCCGCGCCTTTTACTCTGTGCGAGCGATCCGCTGCGTAGATCCTCTTCCCGCCTACTACTTTGCCGCCCTCGATTTTGCCGCCCTTTACGTCGTATTTCCAGATCGGCGCGGCCGCCTTGAAATCCTCCACAAACTCGTTTATTAGCGCCAGAGCGACCTTGCGCTGCGGGCTTACGACGCCTGCTACGTAGGAGCTTTCGTGGATCGGCACATCGCCTTTTGAATGCGCAAAAAGCACGAACGCGCCCTGTGCCGCGGCCTTTTGCTGCCACGCTTCGAACCAAGTCCGCAAAATCGGCTCGTATATATCGAAGCTCAGCGCGCAGATGCCGCCCTCGTCGCGCACGATGCCTACAAAAGTAATGAACGCGCCGCAATTTGCGTCCTTAAATTTAGCGTACCAGCGCGATAAAATCGCATCTACGTCCAAGCTGCCCTCATAAATTTCGGGCTCGATTCCGCTTAAAATTTCTGGATTAAATTTAGCCCCGCTCATCGCCGCCTCCTAAGCTTAGCCGCCGCAAACGGGAGGCAAAAGGCTCACGCGATCGCCGGATTTAAGCGCGAAATTCGCATCATAAATCATCTTATCATTTACCGCTACGGCGCAGTTTGCGAGCCACTCTCGCAGGCTTTCGTCCTTTTGCAGCTCCGCTTTTACCTCTTGCAAGGAGTTTGCGTTTAGGCGCAGGGGCTCGCGCCCGATCGGCCCTAAAAATTCTACCTCTACCATTTTTGTCCTTTTTTAAAGATTGGGCGATTTTAACCAAAAATTCATAAAATTTTATATAATTGCATAAAAATTTAATGAGGAAAAACGATGAAAATCGATGAAATTTCGACCCCTGCTTACGTGTGCGAGGAGCAAAAACTGGTAAAAAATTTAGAAATTTTACGCGGCGTAGGCGAGCGAAGCGGCGCAAAAATTTTATGCGCGCTAAAAGGCTTTGCGTTTAGCTTCGCGATGCCCTACGTAGACAAATACCTTTGGGGCGCAACTTGTAGCGGCCTGCACGAGGCGAAATTTGCCGCGGAATTTATCAAAAACGGCGAGATTCACACATACTCGCCAGCATTCAAAGAGGATGATTTGGATGAAATTTTAAAAATTTCAAACCACGTCGTGTTCAATAGCGCCGCGCAGTGGCAAAAATACCGCGCAAAGGCGCTCGCTGCGGGCGCATCGTGCGGCTTGCGACTAAATCCGCAGACCTCCTTCGCGCCCAAAGACGCTTACAATCCGTGCGGCAGCTTTAGCAGGCTCGGGATGAGCCTTGAAGCGCTGCAGCGGGCGATCTTGCAAGACGGCGAGTTTTTGCGCGGCATCTCGGGGCTGCATTTTCACGCGCTGTGCGAAGAGAGCGCGCAGAGCCTAGAGCGGGTGCTCAAGGTTTTCGAGGCGAAATTTAGCAAGTATTTCGGAGGGCTAAAGTGGCTAAATTTCGGCGGCGGTCATCATATCACGCGCGTAGGCTACGATGTGGAGCTACTGATAGATCTGATCAAAAAATTTCGCGAAAAATACGAAGTCGAAATTTATCTTGAGCCGGGCGAGGCGGTCGGTTGGGAGTGCGGGTATTTGGTCGCTAGCGTGCTTGACATAGTAGAAAACGGCGCTAAAATCGCTATCTTAGACACTTCTTCTGAAGCGCATATGCCCGATACCGTGCTGATGCCGTATCGTCCTGCGGTGCGCGGCGAAAGCGAGAGCGGCAAATTTAGCTATCGCTTCGGCGGAAATACCTGCCTCGCAGGCGACGTCGTGGGGCTTGAGAGCGGACAGCCCGAGTATAAATTTGACGCGCCGCTAAACATCGGCGATCGGGTGATTTTCGAGGATCAGATCCACTACACGATCGTGAAAAACACGACCTTTAACGGCATCAAGCTGCCCGATCTTGTTTTGGCGGACGAGCGCGGAGAGGTTTTGATGATCAAAAAATTTGGCTACGACGAGTATGCGAGGCGAAACTAGCGCCGCACTTAATGCAAAAATGTAATTTTGCTTTGTAAGAAAATTTTTTGCAAAAAATGATATAATCGGCTCAAAATTTTATATCTAAGGAAATCCATGAAAAGATTGTTTCTCGCGCTTTTCGCCTGTATTTATGTACAGGCCGAGGAGAAAAAATACGCCGATATCGTGCAGGGAAATAGCGATGTTTGGGGCAATGCAAGGCTTGAAAACATCGATAGCTACGGCAACGGCTTCGGCCCGATTTTTCTGCAATTTCAAGGACATCTGCAAAGCTCGGGCTTTTTTGCGTGGCTGGCGCTGGGCGCGGTTTTGGGCGTAATCATAGCTTTTATTGGGCACTACGCGATCATAGGACCGAAGCACTTCGATCATCACGCGGGCAAGCCGATCTATACATTTAATAAATTTGAGCGCTTATACCACCTCGTAGCGGCCGTCGCATGGGCGATCTTGGTTCCGACAGGCTTGATTATGATGTTTGGCGAGGAATTTGGCGGCGGCGCTTTCGTGAGATTTTGTAAAAACGCTCACGGACTGGCTACGATAGCGTTTGCGATTGCCGTTGTGCCTATGCTAGTGACATGGTTTTGGCGTATGCTACCGCGAGCTTACGATATCAGATGGATGATGATCGTGGGCGGCTATCTAAGCAAAAAGAAGCGCGCGATCCCTGCGGGTAAATTTAACGCCGGCCAAAAGGCGTGGTTTTGGGTCGCGACTTTAGGCGGTATAGTGATGATAGCGACGGGTGCGTCAATGTTTTTCCTAGACTACGATATCCCCGCAATGAGAAGTGCGCTAGGTATGAGTCAGATCGAAATTTTAAGAGCAAGCGCGATTATTCATAATTTTTTGGGTGCGGTCTGCGCGGTATTTTTGCTTGTGCATATCTATATGGCGGTCTTTGCGATCAGCGGTGCCATCCACTCGATGATCGACGGACACAAGCCGGAGGAGGAAGTTTACGTCCTTCACCACTACTGGTATCGCGAGCTGCTCGATAAGGGGCAGATCGCCAAATCACAATTCGAAGCGAAGTACCCGCGCTTATAACTTGGGTAAATTTTATGCGGGCCTGCTTGCGTGCGGCTCGCATTAGCTTTGAGGTTCAAAGAATTTTATTTTTAAGGATTACATATGCAACTAGATTGTCGCAATTTAAATTGCCCGGAGCCGCTTTTGCGCACCAAAAAAGCCCTCGGTGAGCTAAAAATCGGAGAGAGTTTAGAAATTTTAGTAAACGACGTAGCGCCGCGCGAAAATATAAAGCGCTTTTTGGCCAAAAATGGCTTTGAAGCGCAAATTTCACAAGTGGGCGCCGACACGCTTATAAAAACCGTAAAAACGGACGAGCTGAAAGATGAAAGTATCGACGATATTTATTGTGATGTCGCGGCGCCAAAAAGAGGCAAGGTGATATTTCTAAATGAAGAGCAGTGTGGAAGCGGTCCGATCGGAAAGAGCCTGCTTGCTAAATTTTTAGGCGCGGCGCTAAATTTAGACGAAAAGCCAGTGAAGGTAATCTGCGTAAATAACGCCGTGCATATAACCACGAACCGCGGACACGAATGCTTTGAGGCAATCAAAAAGCTAAACGAAGCGGGAGCTGAAATTTTAAGCTGCGGAAGCTGTCTGGAGGGCTACAAACTGGTCGATAAGCTCGCGATCGGCGAGATTTCAAATGCATACGAAATCATGGACGTCCTATCAAAATACGAAGTAATCAAACTATGATCTACAGAGATTTTAACCTCACGAAATTTATTGCAGCCGCCGGTTGAGCCGCCAAGCTTGACCCGGCGGGTCTAACCGAAAATCTTGGAAATTTAATCGAGCCTAATGCAAGCCTGCTGTCGTCCACCTGCAGCAACGAAGATGCGAGCGTATTTCGCATAAATGACGATCTTGCGCTCGTGCAAACGCTCGATTTCATCACCCCTTTGGTGGATGATCCGTTTATTTTCGGACAGATCGCAGCAGCAAACTCCCTAAGCGACGTATTTGCGATGGGCGGCGAAGTGATAAACGCCCTAAACATCGTGGGTTTTGACGATTGTCATTTCTCAAACGAAATTCTGCGCGAAATTCTGCGCGGCGGCAAAGACAAAATCAAAGAGTGCAGAGGGGTCTTGGTAGGCGGACATACCATCTCTACTCCTGAAATTTATTACGGGCTTAGCGTCACGGGGCGCGTAAATCCGCGTAAATTTTGGAGCAATAACACAGCGCGCGAAGGCGACCTACTGATCCTAACAAAGCCCATAGGCACGGGCATCATCGCTACGGCTATCAAGGCGAAATTTCTTAAATTTGAAGAATTTCGTGACGCTATAGAGAGCATGATTTTGCTAAATTTTTATGCCGTGGGCGCGCTAGCGGGTTTAAAAATACATGCCGCAACCGACGTGACGGGCTTTGGACTACTTGGACACGCGCTTGAGATGATAAATGAGAGCGTGAGTTTTAAAATTTATCCTAGCAAAATTCCGCTTCTAAAAAGCGCCCTCAGATGCCTTGATGAGGGGCTAATCCCCGCAGGAAGCTATAAAAATTTAAAATTTATCGCACCGGGCGTCGATTCCGAGCCGGACATAACGCTTTGCGACGCGCAAACCAGCGGCGGACTTCTGCTTGCCGTAGCGGAAAAGGACGCGGCGCGAGCGCTTGTAAATTTAAAAAACGCAGGCTACGCTAGTAGCGCTATCATCGGCGAAGTTATAGCACATGCCGAACATAAAATTTATTTAGTTTAAAATCTTTTCTATTCAGCCCCCTTTAAGCATCACTCTTGTATAATCACAATTCTGTTTCGCACC
>NZ_CALHHT010000423.1 GCF_938031315.1 uncultured Campylobacter sp. | reverse complement strand
TGGGTTTATAATACTTTTTATCATTGCTGTCGCCTTTTAAAAACCTTTCGCTGCGTGATACTATACAAGCCCGCTTTAAAATCTTTATCTACTTTTTCCATTTAAATTTTAATCTCTTTCGCTTTATTTTTATGAAATTTTCCAACTGCTTATCGGTAAAATTTAAAATCTCTTTTCGATTTTGTAAATTTACATAGGTGTGCCTTATATCGCAATTACCGACAAAGGCGGCTTCCCAGTTCTTAATTAGCCAACTCGAGCTTATCGCATATTCCTGTCCTTTATCCAAGCGCATTTTATCGCTATAGCCAATAGGTGCAAATAGACCTGAATAAAACCCCTCCAGATAGGGTAGTCTCGGGCATCCTTCCGTATCGGTTGCGACGATAAATTTTATCTTTCGATCATATGGACGAAAAGCCTTGTGACACTCTATAATATCTCCATTTTTTAGATCGTCTTTGAATTCTAAAAATTTATAAGTAAATTTTGCAGGAATTTTATCATTTATCCTTTTGTATTCGGCTAAAAAACTATCGTAATAAGAAAATATGCTTATATTTCTGGGCGACTCGGTATCACATACAAAATCTAAATTCTCCAATACCCACTTTTTAGAAATCAAACTATTATTATTTTTCGCATTAGCTTCGGGTGGCAATACTATAAACTCCCCCGAATTATCGCCGTTTATACGCAGCAGGTTATTCCAGCTACAAAATAAAAACCGACTTTGATCGATTTGCAGTATATCGCCCTCCGCGAAATTTTCTCTAAAATTGTTAATCGAAAATTTCCTTCTACCTCTTACGGGTATTATCTTTTTATAATTTCTTTTCATGATCTTTCTTCTATTTTATTATTAAATCGCCACGCACTCGCTAAATTCCTAAATACAAAATATATAAATCATTTTTAATTGCCGAATCGATTAGTTCCAATAGGCTGTCTAATTGCTCGATGACCGAGGATTTATTTAGCGCGCAGTTTTTATCAAAAACAATCTGCTCATCCGCGCTCAAGAAAAGCGATCTCCAAGAGCATATTATATCTCTAAATTTAGCTTTATCTTCTATCCAGCTATAGCCATAGTAATTTAGACCTTTTTTCAAATTTACCTCATCGTTCCATGTGGTTTGCACCCACTCAAGAGAGTACGAAATATGAAGTATCAGATCATCGCTAATTACTACCCAACGCTCTTTAGAGAAGATATTTTCTTTTGTCTTTTTGAGTAAAAATTCATGTTTAGGCATATGGCTCCTTATTGTTTTAAAATATGACTTGAATAAAACTCGATCTAGCTATTCGCCAAATTTCATCCAAGCGGCGGCATATTCTTGTGTTTCATCTCTAAAATATTTGCTAATTATCTTATATTCGTCTTCTTTCGCAATATTTATAATTGTCTCAATAAAGCCGGTGCAGAACGCCGTGCCGATGTATTCGTCTTCGCTTGCCGCTCCCTTTTCCACAAAATCAAAAATTTCATTTCTTGTCTTTTCGTCCAAATCATCAAAAATTTTAATCGTAGTTTCTGCAAAAGATGCAAGCAACCACAATAAGCTAGGTATGTACTCCATATCGAAAGGAAATATCTGCTCTTGGTAGGCGCTAAAATACGCCCTGTTTTTCTCTATAAAGAAATAGATATATTCCTCATATTTGCCCAAATCAGTCTCTATTAAGCGCATTGCCAATCCTTATAAATTTTTACCCTTATAATACTTCTCCCAAAATTTTATAGCGCTTTTTATCTCTTTTTCAAAATGTTTGAATGGTATATAAATTTCTTCTTGTTCGTAGGGTTTTAACTTTTTATATTTCTTGGAATGCGTAATTCTCGCAATATCTTCATATTTTTTTTGCAAAAAATCTATAATTATTTTTACCTCATCCCTGCTAAATTGTTTCGCTCTAGCCCGCCGCATAGGCGGCATAAGCGCTTGAATGAACATATCCTCTATAACCTCCTCATCGCCGAAGCGCTCGTAAAAATCAATAAAATCCAGGATATAATACCTGAAAGCACAGTCATTAAAGACACTCAAATCTCCCGATAAAAGTTTGATCGTGCTATGGTCTAAATCGCACAGATCTTTACCGCACAGATCTTGCTCGACAAGCTCATCCTTTTGTACAGGATTTGTTATAATTTCCGGCTTTTGCAGTTTAAGCCGCGCCTTTAGCGCTTTTATTCTATTCGATAAGTTCATTTTGTCCTCCTTTTTAGAAAGCGTAAAATTTGAGCTTGGCTTATAATGCTCTTTTACTCTTATCAGATATATCAAATACAGGATTAATCCTATGATAAGTAATATTTGCATAATTACGGATTGAGTTGTAGCTACGACATAAACTTTGCCTCCGCGATAACCGCCCTCCGTCAATAGCTTATGAAAATTTAAAGACGATAGGATAATAAAAAATATCGTCATTACAATTCTTACGGGCTTCATGGTTTCAAAATATCCTTATACAAAATTCTAAGGATAGATTGCCGTCTTTTGCCCAATCGGAGTCAAAGAATTTCATCGATAAATATGCCTTGCTCAAGATTCAAATTTATTCATCTAGGCAGTATATGTCGTTGTCCAAATCCACATTATTATCTGCTAATAGTTTCAGTAAATTTGCATTATAATATAGACCGGGCAAGCTATTATAACTGTAAACTACGACTCTTAGCAGCTTTTTCACGCTTTGTAATTTTATACTCCTCGCGACATTTATATCTGCTAAAAATTTTTTAATTAGATCTCCCGCAAAAGGTATATCATAAAATTTTTCCTCTATGCTAAAGCCAAAATTTCTGTATTTTAAAATAGAACCTTTTAGTTTCAAATCTCCTTTTTGCCAGACTTTTGTTGCAGATATGCCGTTGCTGCTTATTGTTTCGGATAGATCCCTATCGCTTTCGATCGATAGGATTAGGATTACTTTGTTGCTTTTCAAGATCGCTCCTAAAAATCTTTTATATCCCATCTACGCACATATTGGCATTCAGTTCGGCACACATTTTATATTTATATGAAGATGAGCAAAACCAACATATTCTGTATTGTAAGCTAAAATTTTCATTTAGGCACCCGCCCGGGGCAAATGACTGGGCAATATGCAAAGTCATCTCCGTTTCTAGCGCGATAATTAGTGATATATTGGGTTGCTACTTCAAATGCATCGTCATCTTCCGATTCAATACTCCAGCAATCGTATGTGATTATGGGCTCATTGCCGCTTAAGCGATATACTTCTCCTCCTAGAATAATCATACCTTTGCCTCTTGTGATTTTTAGCACCTCCATTACATCATCAAATCTCCAAGCGATATCATAAATTCCGTACTCCTCTCTTAGGCGTATACCGCGCTCCAGCAGATCCTGCGGTACGATATTTACGTAGTCTTCATCTATAAATGGCATAATCTCTCCTTTATTTCACGTTAGGTCTAAAAAATCTGTGGCTAACGGTTTGGTGCCGTTTGACACCCATTTTTCAGAAAAATTATATCAAAACGAATATAAAAGGAAGGAAAATAATCAAAATCCAAGGCGGGCGCCCGCGCGTAGGAGTTAAAAGAGAGTAAAAAGGATGCTTTTAGAATTTCTTGCCGCAATGCATTAAAATTTGCGGCGTATCGGGAGTAAGGCGCCCGCTCTTTGCGCACGAACATTGCGCACAGCGCTTAATAACCCAAAGCCTCTGAAAGCTCCAGAAATTTAGGACACTTCTTAATGTTTTCAAAGTCGCCGAAGAAAATTTGATTTCCTTTTTCGAGCAGCAAAACCTTGCCCGCAACCCTTCTCGCGCTCGCCAAATCGTGAGTTATAAATATAATATTTATGTTTTTATTAAGCGTCAAAAGCATATCCAAAAGCCTCTCTTTCGCCTCGAAATCAAGCCCGCTCGTTATCTCATCGAGGATTAGGAGTTTTGGGTTTGAGAGCATAGCTATTAGCATTCCCGCTCGCTCGGCCTCGCCGCCGCTGATTTGATGCGGGAGCTTAGCTAGAATTTCTGCGGGCAAATTTAGCGTTTTTAAAAGCGAGTCCACAAGCTCATCATCAAAATTTAGTTTAAGATAATTCTTTATGTTTTTAATCTGGGTTTTGATTTTTAGGGCGGGGTTTAGGCATAGTTTTTGATTTTGCATCACGAGGCGGATCTGGCTTCTATATCGTAAAATCTCGTTTTGGTTTAAATTTGATAGATTTTTGCCCTCAAAAAATATCTCGCCTCCACTTTGTTTTATAACTAGAGCCAAAATTTTAGCCAGAGTGCTTTTGCCGCTTCCGCTTGTTCCTAAAATGGATAAATTCTCGCCGCTTTCGAGATTAAAGCCAATGCCGTTTAGCACCTCCAAGCAGATCTGCTTATGCCCGAAATGCTCTCTAAATTCAAAATTTTTCGATATGTTTTTAACCTCTAATATCATTGAAATTTTCCGTTTTTAAGGTTTAAAATTCTACTCGTCAGATGCGAAATAAGCCCGAGCTCATGCGTGATAAATATAATGCCGATCTCGCTCTTGAGAGAATTTAGCATATTTATAATATTTCTTTTATTCAGAGTATCGAGCGAGCTTGTTATCTCGTCGCATATTAAAATTTTAGGCTTCAGGCAAAGCGCCAAAACTATCTGAACTCTGCTCGCCTCCCCGCCGCTTAGCTCATAAGAAAATTTATGCCAAAGCGTGTTCGCGTCGTCAAAGCCAAATTTTGCAAAATACTCAAAAGCCGTTTTTTTAATAAGGCCTATTTCCATAGTTTTTTTAAGATAGAGATTGAAATGATCGCCCACGTTTAGCATGGGATGAAAGGAGCCGTGGCTGTTTTGAAAGATCAGAGCGCAGACATTTCGCCTATGCTCTCTAAGCTCGTCTTGATTAAGAGCCAAAATATCTCTGCCGCAAATTTTAAATTTATCCGCGCTAAGGCTAAAATCGTCATCAA
>NZ_CALHHT010000422.1 GCF_938031315.1 uncultured Campylobacter sp. | reverse complement strand
TCCGGCAGGCTGGAGGATAGGATTAAGGGTACCGTCATAGGCAGGATAGCAGGTCAGCCGCTGGCCGATAATTTTACAGATCTTTCATCCATTACGGCAAATCATGATATTATAGAGTGGATAGGGCAAAGCATAGAGACAAAAAATTTAGGCGGTGCAAATCCGGGCTGGAGCGGATTTATAGATTTAAACTCAGTTCCTGCGGCTGCAAATTTAAACGGGGCATTTACCTTAAATACCCAAGGCAGCCTTTTAACCGGCGTAAATGCCGTTCTTAGAAATTTGAGAGCAGGCTCTACTAGCGCAAATACCCGCACTTTCGGTGTTATTTTTAGAAGCGCGACGGGAGATTTAACCGCAAATATCGGACCGTTTTACGGATATGCAGATGATGGACAGAGGATCTTGGTAGCGACCGCTAACGCAAATAATACTAATGCCGAAATTTTAAATATAACGAATTATCCCGCAAACGCTATAGGAACTCGTGAATTTTCGGAGCAATACTATGTGACCCATACCGCCTATTCGATAGTACCGATTGTGCCGGCCGGACAGGCGAACTTACTTTTTGCGCCGACACCGGATCCTGTCGATAAAAACTTTGATCTTCAGCTGAGATATAACTATCAGCCTTGGGCGGGCGAGCAATACAATGGAGCTGTGCCTATGCGAGCGTTGATTGCACAGGATGTTAGCTTGTTTAGGTTTCGCTACGATAATGGCGCCGTAGCCTTAAAACTATGTATGAGAGATAACGGTAGAAACCTTGATCCTGCTCAGCTTGATCTCATCGTATGTAAATCGCAGGTGGTGTACTAATGAAAAGAGGATTCAGCTTAATAGCGGCTATATTTTTTATTATTTTAGTGGCGACTACGGCAATAACTGCTTTAAGTATAGCTGCGATGACGGCAAGGGACGTAAATAATATACGTTCTAAAGAACAGGCTCTGCTTTTGGCGCAAAGCGCTACGGAATTTGCGGTAATGGCTATGCAAGCGCATAATTATCCTAATCCTGCAAGTCCTGCGGGCGCAGGTGCAAATTGTTTGGAAACTATAAATTTGACCTATCCTAATGCAAATAATCCGGAGTATAATATAGCTATAAACATATATTATCTCGATCCAAATTTACGTTGCACCGCTGCAAACACGATCGGCGCACGAGCTTTTTTAGATAGCTCGGGGAATCCGGTACCGAATAATGTAGTAACTACTCATATGGCGCTAGTAGACGTTACGGTAACATCTACGGATCTGCCGCGTATAACCTATAATAGGCGAACATTGCAAAAACCATAAAGCAAAGGAGAGACGATGAATTTAAATATCGTAGGTAAGCAGTTTGAGTTGACGGAACCCATAAAAGAGTATGTTGAGAACGCATTTGAGACGCTTGGGAAATATAATCTAGATCTTATCTCGGGACGCTGCGTGATCTCGGCCGACGAAAAACAGGGTAAAAAAGGCTTTGTAGTGGATTTTTCTTTAAATTTAGCGCATAAAGACACCATAGTCGTGCGCCAAAAAGATAAAGATCTCTATGCCGCCGTCGATCTCATCGTAGACCGTGCTTCAAAGGTTCTACGCAGATACCACGATAAGGTAAATTCTCACAAAAATCGCGACGAAATGAAACAAAACGCCGTAGATAATGCGGTCGGTGCTAACAAGCTAAATTTAAACGATGAAGTCGATGAGATCGTCCCTACCGAGCTGGATCTATATAAGCCGCTAGAGATTGACGAAGCCCTAAATAAGCTTAAAGAAAGCACCGATCAGTTTTTGGTTTTCAATGATATGGACGCTAAAATGCGTGTGCTTTACAAGCGTAAAGATGGTAAATTCGGCTTATTTTAGAATTTTAGAATTTTAGAATTTTAGAATTTTAGAATTTTAGAATTTTAG
>NZ_CALHHT010000421.1 GCF_938031315.1 uncultured Campylobacter sp. | reverse complement strand
GCACGGCCTAGTGGCGTTAAGATGCGTCGTTACGGCGCGCGGTATGATGCAGCACAACTAAGCGCAACCAGAAATAAAACTATTTGCTTACGCGGCATCGGTTTTATTTTCGCTGTATACAACCAAGCAGAGCCCAGGCGATTAGGTATAGTAGCAGAGTAAAGATATGTATAGGATAAATTTCATTCTGCTAAGTCTAATATGGGTTTAATCATAGTCGAAGTCTTCCAAATCATACCCGAAGGTATACAAAGTCTTTAAGGCTAGCTCTCTGACTTCTACCCATGATTTATTATGATAGACTAGGTATTCGTAACCGTCTGCCTCTAATAAGCTGCGGTTATTAAAATTTTTATCTATAAGTTCCACAAGCACCATTAGTGCATCCCTTTCGTATGGCAGGAAACAAAATTTAAATTGTTCCAATAAGGCATTTTTACATTCGGTATATAAAAATTCTACCATTTCCGATGGGCTTTCGTAATATTCAACTGCAGGATGTATCAAATGATCAACTTGATATTCCAAAGAAGCCATTCGACATAGACTAACCATAAGCCCGCTTTTCCTAAATATCTCTTTTCCGTTAATTTGCATTTGGGTTTCCTTTTTATTTAAGTGCTGTCTCCGTGAGCTTAATACAGATCAAAGTCACCTAAATCATATCCGAAAATATGCAAAGTTTTTAAAGCTAATTCTCTGACCTCTATCCAGGATTTATTCTGATAGACCAAATAATCGTAGGTATCTCCTTCTAGCAGGCTTTGATCTTTAAAGTATTTATAAATAAGCTCTGCAAGCTCTTTTAAGATCTCTCTTTCATAGGGTAAGAAGCAGAATTCAAATTTTTCGTCAAGGGCTCTCCAGCATTCATCGCATAGTAGTTCCGCCATTTCCGATGGATCTTCATAATATTTAGCCGTGGCATGTACTAGATACTTATCCTGATATTCCAAAGAAGCCATTCGGCTTAAATTAAACACGAGACGACCTTTTTCAAATATCTCTTTTCCATTAATTTGCATTTGGGTTTCCTTTTATTGGGATGTGGGTTTCGTTGGTTTTGGAT
>NZ_CALHHT010000420.1 GCF_938031315.1 uncultured Campylobacter sp. | reverse complement strand
CTCAATTTTGCTTCAAAACTCGAAAAATCATCTCACGATACTTCGCCTTATCGTTTTACATTTAAATTTAAAGTCAAATTTGTAAATTTCGGCTCAAATTTTACCTGCCGAAACCCGCGCTTTGAAAACATAAAATTTAGTCGTTATCGCGCCACAGGGCTTAGCGATAAAATTTGCTAGAAGTCTCGCAGCTAAATTTAATGCAGCGCGTAAAACAAAGCTTGCTTTGGCGCGGCAAAGCCTATTTTGCCAGTAGCTCCTTTACCGCGGCGACCATTTCATCTAGCGAGCCGAACGAGGAGGTGTTTAAGAGATACTTGCCGCTCACGACGAAAGCAGGCACGCCCGAAATCACCGCGACATCATATCCCGCGTCCCACTGCGCAAGCAGAGCCTGCGCCTTTTTGCTAGCAAGCGCAGCTTCGTATTCGCTCATGCTCACGCCGGCGGTATCTAGCGCGGTTTTGATGAACCTTTGCTTATCGCTTCCCTCGTCGAAATCGTCCTTTTTATCATGGACCGCTTTGTAAATCGCGAATTTCGCCTTTTTAAATTTCGACTCATCACTTAGCAGGCTCACATCGTCCTTTTCATCAAGCACGATGAGGGCTGCGAATACGCCGCTTGCGGTCTGTCCGAACACGCCCTTGGTCTTTAGATGCCACGGCAAAAATTCCGTCCCCTCGAGCTTTTTCATCAGCTGCGGCGTGACCGTCCTGTCGAACGTATAGCAGTGCGGGCAATCGTAGTTAAAAATTTTAACGACGCTGTTTTTCGGTACGTTTAGCGGCTTTTGCAGCACTTGATAATTAACGCCCTCCTCTAGCGCGTTTGCACCGATGCCGAGCAGGCAAACGGCGGCTAAAGCTTTAAAAATTTTAACGATTTTCATAAAATTCCTTTGCGGTAAATTTTAAAGATTGTATAAAATAAAGGGTAAATTTGAAATAAAATCTAAGCAACGAGCTTCTTTTTTAATTCTTTAACCATTTCGAGTTTAAGTTCCTTGGTTGTATAATGCCTGAAATTTTACATTTCAAAACAAGGAGTAGCTATGAAAAAGTCTATTTGTATCGCGATTTTGCTATGCGCCAGTTTGATGGCGAGTGAGTGCACCGCAGTGTATGGAGACGGAAAAACGGAGCTAAAGCTTGCTACGGGAAGTCCGGGAGAACTTGGGCTACTCGAAGTTCTATCTAATGAATTTAGCAAGGCGAATGATACCAAAATTTGCTGGATAAAAGCAGGAAGCGGTCAGACTCTCGAACTTTTGAAAAATAAAAAGATAGATATCGCTATGGTTCACGCTCCAAAGGCGGAAATAAGCGCCGTAAAAGAGGGCTGGGCTACGCAAAGGACATTGATCGGATCAAACGAGTTTTTTATCATAGGGCCTAAAAGCGATCCCGCAAAGATAAAAACCGCCCAAAGCGCAACAGAAGCCTATACCGACATAGCCAAATCCCAAAGCCTTTTTTACACCAGAGCGGACAACTCCGGAACCCATAAAAAAGAGCTTAGTATCTGGAAAATGGCAAATATCACTCCGCAAGGCCAGTGGTACGAGGCAAATAAAGATTTTATGTTAGCAACTCTTTTAAAAGCCGATAAAAATGGAGCATATTTTATGAGCGATAGCAGTACTTGGGTCGTGGCAAAAAAAGATATAAAATCCAGCGAAATTCTATTTCGCGGCGATAAATATCTAATAAATACGTATTGCGCCCTAAGACAAAACGATAGCGATACTACCAAAAGCAAGAAATCGAAAGATTTTATAGATTTCGTAGCTTCTAGCGCGGGGCAGGAGATCATTAAAAATTACGGCAAAGATAAATACGGAGAAGGACTTTACAACGACGCCGCTTACGCTCAAAAATATTTTATAAGCGAGTAGAATTTAAGTCTTAAAAGATTAAATTCGGCAAATTTGATAAGCCGAATTTCAACGACGCGGTGGGTAAAATTTAAGCAAGCGGGTTAAATTTCAAATCCAACCCGCCGCGTAAATTCTAAATTTAACCAAGCATAGTGCCGCTATTTTAAGAGCCTAGCTTCTTGGGCTCTATTCTCAAGTACCTTATACCGCGCTTGGGCGTTTTCACGCATCGCAATATCCCCGCTTGTCGGTAGCGACTTTTCCTCTACTTAATTATGTACTTCTTTAGCAACAAAAGGTATAAGTAGTATAAAAGATATATCCCTAAGATCGCTATATCAAATATAGAGGTTTGTTCCCCTAATAATTGCCAGCGATTACGAAAACAAAAGGTATAGATATCTAAAAACACCATTGCCGCAAGAGCATACATCATAATAGAAGCGGCTACTTTCTTGCGAAATAGCAGCACCACAACAACGCTTATAGGAGGTAAGAATACCGTAATACCGAATAAAATAGCCAATAATAAAGGATAATCTTTGAAATAAATCAGAACTTCTGCCCCAAAATGAGCTGTCAATATAAACTTCGTCGTAGGTCATTGTTTGATAAAAATCTCTGATACCCATACACGTAATTAGAAAAACCAACACACTCAATATCCAAATAGTAATGTTTTTTGTCATTTTTTATAATTAGTTTCTAAAAATTCCCTCTAC
>NZ_CALHHT010000419.1 GCF_938031315.1 uncultured Campylobacter sp. | reverse complement strand
CATGTCGGCTATAAAATTTTAACGCTGCCGCGCGCGCATTGAAATTTTAACGCTTACGAGCGGAGGCTCCATAAAATTTTAAAGTTGCAAATAAGCGGCCTGCTCTTTGCCTCTGTAGCAGAAACAGCCGATCCGCTGCCTGCGTTGCGTCGTATTGCCGCGCCGCCCGTCCTTTCGCATCGGCTCTTTATTACGTTGCGCGTGCTTAAATTTACTCGCATCGTCAAGCGATATGGCGTCGCGAGCAGGGTGGATGTATGATTTGAAATTTGCGCCGCAAAAAACGGCGCATATCCCTATCTCGCGCGGCAATGAGGCGAGCTTTAGCGATATGATTTTAAATTTGGCGATAAATTTCGAGCAAAATTCCAAAGATAGCGACTTATCGTGATCTAAGGCCGTGCGGTCGCAAGACGTACAGACGGCGCACGGGCAAAATTTTAACGGCGCGCGCAGATTTTCTAGCGGCGCGCAGGAGGCTCTGGGCGGCGCGCAAAAAGGCTCGGGCGATACGCTCGCTAGCGGCGGAGGAAGAATTTTAAAATTTCGCCCGCCCGGCTTCATCCGCCCCACGCTCGCCTCTCCTGCACTTTGCGCCCGCACTCTTTGCTAATTTTTGCGCCCGTTTTACTCCGCTCGGTCCTTTGATTTATCAAATTTCATCCGCTCCTCAAGCCGCTTAAACTCGTCCGTATAAATGAGCGCATTATCGACGCACTCGAGCCAAAACTCCAGCGTTCGCGTGTCTTTGCCGAAGTGCTTTTGCAATAGCTCTTCGACGCTCATCACGCCGCACTCGCGCAAAAACGCCTTGTACGCGCCGATAAATTTATCGCCCGCCCGCCTAAACTCGCCCAGCAAAAACTGCGAGAGCAGGTAGCCGACCGTGTAGGGGTAGTTGTAGATGTATTGATCGGTCTTGTAAAAATGCAGCTTAAAGTACGGCAAAAAGCCCTCTGCGTCCTGCGTCGTATCGCCGTAACGTCCGCGCCACGCCTTTTGCATGAGCTCTTCTATCTGCGCCGTGCCGACTGCGCCCTTTTGCCTGGTCTTTAAAAAAGCGATCTCAAAATCAAACCGCACGCCGATATGCAGCATGAAATTTGCCGCAGATTTTAGCTCCTGCCACAAGATATCAAAGAGCAAATTCTTATCCGCGCTGTTTTTTCGCAGATAGTTTCGCAGCACGGCTTCGTTAAAAGTGCTCGCAGCCTCCGCTAGCGTCATAGGAAACTGCGTGTGTAGCGCGGGCAGATCGCGCATGATCCAGTAGTGCCACGCATGTCCGAGCTCGTGCGCCTGCTGGATCATGTGCGCCTGCGTGCCCATGTAGCTAGAAAACACGCGCGGTTGTCTAAATTTATCAAACCTCGTATAAAATGCGCCACCTGCTTTATTTTCTCGTACCTGAGCCTCGATCCAGCTCTTCTGCAGCATTATTTTGATAAATTCGGGTATCTCCTCGCTAACCTCGCCCAGAGCCGCACATATCGTCTCTATCGCCTGCTCGTAAGCGATCTCCTCCACGCTAGCAAACGGAGACGGCGCAAGCAGATCGCAGGCGTAAATTTTACCCCGAGGAAAATACTTCGCGCGCAGGCTCACGCACTCCTTGATCTTGTCCGATCTGCGATCTAGCGCCGCAAACATCGCCGTTACGGCCTGCTCGCTGATTTTGTTTTGCTGCAGGCTCGGCGTGAGGATATCCGTCCCGGCCGCCCTGAATTCGCCCAGCCTAAAGCCCTGAAGCAAATTTAAAACGTCGGCGTACAGGCTCGCGTGCCTAGCGTAATGCTCCGCTAGCCCCTCAAATACGCTCTTTCGCAGCGCGGCGTCGGGAGAGCCCTTTAAAACGCCCGCGCATTTTGAGAGATTGTAGACGCTTTTTACGCCGTTTTTATCAGTAGCCTGCACGGCGATGAGGTTGTTTAGATGTCTAAATACGCCGTAAAGCGGAGCGAAACTGCTAGCCGCCGTATCCTCGTAAATTTTACGCTCTTTTGCGTCAAATTTTGCCCGCCAGCTACTTTTTCGCTCGTCGTAAAGAAATTTTATCCGCGCAAACTCCTGCGTTTGGCGCGCGATATCGGAGGGATCTAGCACATCTATCTTTTCAAAAATGATCTCTTTCGTTCGCTCAAGACGCAAAAATTTCTCCCTGATTTTCGCCTCGGCCGCGCCTGCTCGCTCGTCTTTGGTGTCGTCGCTTGATTTGCAGCGGCAAAACGCGAGCAAGGAGTTCGCCTCCTCAAAGCCGCGATCGTACGTATTTATCAGTAAATTTAACCCGCCGCCCGCGCCTAGCAGCTCCTCTATCTCGCCTAAAATTTCGTCCAAATTTGACAGCGCATCCGTA
>NZ_CALHHT010000418.1 GCF_938031315.1 uncultured Campylobacter sp. | reverse complement strand
TAGCGTTTTTTTTGTGAAATCGCTTCTATCTAGCCACATCATCGAGCTATTTTCCGTATAGTTTTGTTTTATCGACGGATCGATAAATATTTTACTCCAATTTTTGCTCGTATAACCCGTGCTCACAATACCGTGGAAATCTTTTTGCGGATCTCTCGTTTTTGCATTTACTACACCTCCTTGAAAACTACCGTATTTCGCGGAAACACTACTGTCTATTACTTCTATACTTTTTAGCAGATCCGTATCCAAATTTATAGCTTGAGATCCTAGAGTCGGTGCCCACCAAATACCGCGCGTAGGTTTTTTAGCTCCCGCTGGATCCAAATCGTAATTAAAATTTGCTCTATCTATTAGGAAGTTATTTTGATAATAACTAGCTCCGTTTATGCTGAAATCTTTCGGTGAAATTTCGCCGCTATCAATGCTTCTACTGTCTTTTTTATTAAAAGCAACACTCGGATTTACTTTAAGTGCTTCGGCGATAGTGCGATCTTTAGAAGGAGTTGAGTCTAGCTTCTCTCGCGAAAGTGTATTTGACGAACTATATTCGCTTGCATAAGAGTTAGTTTTATTTTGTTCCAAAACTACGTCGATCTGGCCCAGATAAACGTCTTCTGCAAAGGAAACGTTCAAAAACACAAATGCTGCTACAAAACAAACAGCGTTGATTTTTTTTCATATTCTTGCCCCCTATACGGATATTTACCGCGCTTAGCGCAATACGAATTTTATGAACGCGATATTTGTAAATTTTCTAACGATATATTATAAAATATTATCAAATATATTTTAATATTTTACCAACCGAACAATGCATATTATAAAATTTTTTAAATTCTCTCTTAACAGTCTTTATTCTAAAAAGTTTAAAGTATTTATACTTAATCGGATGTGCGTATCATTGAGCTTGAGGCTTTAGCTTCTTTTTTCAATATCGTTTTAATAGAGCTAAAAATTGTGAATTCTCGCGCTTGGTTAAATTTCGGCGCTTACTCGTATCGATTTTTGCGGCATAAAAGTGTCGTCGCTTCTTTTACTGAATATAACCGCTCCGCCGTATTCGGGCAATGATCGACAACATGTGGTAAATGATTAAGTGACAGATGAGGCGAATATAAGGTATCGCCTGTTCTTTTTATAGTTACAACTTTAGCTAAATTTAAAATGAGTGCAAAATTTTACAAGGTAAAATTTTGCATCGACTTGGCAAAAATATATGTATGTGATGCTTTCTTCAGCAGCAGGAGCAGTAAGACGTCATTTTAAGGCGAATAAAATGCCGCCGAATTCAATGAAAACGGATAGCCTCCTGCGTCATTAAAAAGATTAAAGTTACCATCTCAATCCGCCTTCGAGCCAAAAATTTCGACCGATATCATAGTCG
>NZ_CALHHT010000417.1 GCF_938031315.1 uncultured Campylobacter sp. | reverse complement strand
TACCTGCCACTCTACAAATGGAATATGCGGGGTCGGGATGCCGTAGCTAAATTTTTTAACGAATAAAAAATCGCCCTCTAAAAGCGTATAGCGCATCGATCCGCTAGGGATCACGAAGGCCTGCGCCACAAAAAGAATGACGAATAAAACGACGATGACCGTCCCCGTCCAACTTGATAAAAAGTGATAAATTTTGCTTAGTATTTTCATTTAGGCTCTTTGTCTTAAGCGATTTTTCGCCGATTTTATCGTGTTGCTAAGAAGCATCGCGATCGTCATCGGCCCCACGCCTCCGGGCACGGGCGTGATGAACGAGCATTTTGGCGTGACTGCGTCAAAATCGACGTCGCCTCTTAGCTTGCCGTCCTCGCCGCGATTGATCCCAACATCGATCACCACCGCACCCTCTTTTACCATATCTGCGCTCACAAAATGCGCCTTGCCGACCGCGGCAACCAAAATGTCGGCGTCTGCGCAAAGCTGCTTTAGGTTTTTCGTCTTGCTATGAGCGATAGTGACGGTGGCGTCGGCATTTAGCAGCAGGCTTGCCATCGGCTTTCCTACGATATTGCTGCGGCCTAGCACGACGGCATTTTTACCCACTATCTGCACGCCGTATTCCTCAAGCAGGCGCATCACGCCAAGCGGAGTGCAAGGCACAAAACCGTCCGCAAGCCCGCTAGTAAGCTTGCCTACGTTTATCGCGCTAAATCCGTCCACGTCCTTTTGCGGGCTTATTTTTTCTAAAATTTTATTCGTATCAATGTGCTTTGGAAGCGGCAACTGCACCAAGATGCCGTCGATGCTTTCGTCATCGTTTAAATTTTCTATCAGTTCTAAAAGCGCCGCCTCGCCCACATCGGAGCTCAAGCGGTGCGCTACGGATCGGATCCCACAGGCGGCGCAGGCTTTCTCCTTGCTCGCGACATAGGTCTTGCTTGCCGCATCATCGCCTACTAAAATCACCGCCAGCGCGGGCTTTACGCCCTTTGCGGCAAGATCCGAAGCGGCCGATTTGATCTCATCTTTTACCTTCGCGCTTATGCTTTTGCCGTCGATTAAAGTCATTTAAAGCCTTTTTGAAAAATAAGGCAAATGTTACCCTAAAATTTATAAAATTTAGATTTATTTAGCGGGATTTATGGGAATTTGAAAGAATTTTAAAAAGAATTTCGTCCTGCTCAAATAAGCCTAAATTTTATCGTCATTATAGACGGATGGACGCCTTGTCGCCGCTACGCTCAGGCCGAGACGCTGCTAAGGCTCGTATTGCAGGCTTGAGAACTTTTGTCCACGAATGAGCAAAAACTACAATGTTTCCATTTTCTCGCCATTAAACGTCTCGTATCGTCGCCCGCCGCGCAATATACGCTATGCGTAATAGTAGCCTGTATAATGGTGGCTCGGTGCCTTATTTTGCTCTGGCTTTGGGACATCTTGCGGTCTGCTCCTAGAGCAGCCGCATATAAACAGCGCCGCACACAGAAATAAAACGATCTTTTGCACCATATATCCTTTTCAAAATT
>NZ_CALHHT010000416.1 GCF_938031315.1 uncultured Campylobacter sp. | reverse complement strand
GCGGCTCAGGGCTTAAATTTACCCGCATATGGCTTAAGGCGGTTTGCGCATACAGCTTAAAAATTTCGAAGCGAAATTTTAAAGAGCACTGGCGGCAGTTGCGAAACTGCGAGCCGAAATTTTAAAATTTAAAGACGAGTTAAATTTTAAAGAGTATCAGCGTCGCGGAGAGAGTAAAATTTTAAAATTTCAAAATCGTTTTAAATTTAAAAAAACGGATCCATTTGATTAAAATTTAAGGTAAATTTACTAAGCGAATTGCTATACTTTCGTTGATTTTTTACAAGGAGAGAAAATGAAAAAATCACTTTTAGTTTTGGCTAGTTTTGGCTTTGCGCTAAGTCTTAGCGCCGCAGATCTTTCAGATAGCTGCAAAGAGTACTTCGCAGATCTTGATAAGATGGTTGATACCTACAAACAAGCGGGTCAAGAGCAGCAGGTCAAGATGTATGAGGATCAAAAAAAGCAGTCTATGGATCAGATCAGCGCACTTCCTAAGGAGCAGCAAGAGGCCACTTGCAAACAAGCTAAAGAGATATTTAAGCAGATGATGGATCAGATGAAACAACAAGGCGCTATGAAATAAGAAGCCTTCTTTATTCGCGGCTAGTCTCGGCTAGCCGCTGCTTTAAATTTACCCAGACACAGGCGTTCGACGCCGACTTTAACTTCAAATTTTATCTTTTTCACACATAGCGCGTTTCTGCGTCTTGGTTTTAAACATACCGTCTTTTATCTCGTAGTTTTTTTGTGCCGCTGTTCGCAGCGTAAAATTTTGCAAACTTTGAAATTTTGCGATGCCTTTGTTTTGACTATACAGATCGCCTGCGCAGAGCGCAAGGAGAGCAGAGCGGTTAAAATTTTCCGCGGCAGTCGCAGCAATATCGCTAGCGGCGTTGTCGCATACGGTATAAATTTTATGCCTCGCCGCCACGCACAATACGCCGATGCCGTGGCGCGCAGTATAGCAGCATCTCGAAATTAAAATCAGCGCCCTCAATCGCGCGTTCAAAGTAGAGGCGCTGTTCGTCGCATAGGCTAGAAAAGGGCGCATCGAAGTCCTGCGCGATTATCATACGAGCGGAGCGTTCGTGCGAGCGGCCGGGATCGGTGCGCTTCAAGGCTCGGGATTTAAAATTTTATTTTAACGGATAGTTTGGACGCAGGTGCTCGCGGAATTTTAAAATTTTAAGGATTTAAATTTATTGCGGCACGGCGGCCTGCGCATGGGACCGGGGCGGTTATTCGCCGTCCTTCGCCTCTTCGGTGAAGCTAACGATGCGCGGAGCTGCGATGCGCGCGTAATCCTGCGCGTTTAGAATGATCGAGTGATCGAGCAGGCCCGCG
>NZ_CALHHT010000415.1 GCF_938031315.1 uncultured Campylobacter sp. | reverse complement strand
TTTTTATAAGTGGATGCGCGCGCAAGGCACCCGAGCAGATAGCGGAATTTAGCCAAAAGCAGTTCATCCTGACGGATGAGCTCGGCGTAAAAAGCAGAGCCCTAATTTCAAAAATTTCACCCGCAAGCGGCGAGGATAGCCGCTACAAGCTCGTCTGGCTCGATATGCTAGGCGCGCCGATCGCACGTAAAATTTTATCGATCACGGGCGGCGGCGAGGCGAAATTTCGCAACGACGGCTTCCTGCCGCCCGATTCGCAAAGCGAGCGCGTATTTTTAGCCCTGCTTGAGAATGCGGATAAACCGAATTTCACCATAAACGCAAAGGGGCGCCGATATGACGCAGTATCTAAGTAACCCCGGGCTCATCTGTGCGGGCGCAAACAGCGCCGCAGAGCTTTTTAGCGCGCTGTGCGAAAAAAGATCCGCGCTGCAAAAGCTTAGCGTCTATGGAAAAAATTTCATCTTTGGGCGCGTGGATACGTCGCTGCCAAAGATCAAAGATCGCGCCTACGCCACGCGCACGAACGCTCTGGCGCTTTACGCCTGCCTCGGCGCGCACGGACAGATCGAGCAAGCCGTGCAAAAATTCGGCGCACCGCATTGGCGTGGTGTTTGCGACCACCAACACAGGCGTGCAAGAAAACTATGCGGAATTTTTTGCCTGCGGCAAAGACGCGGAAAATTTTATCTCTCAAGGCGGCGAAAGCTCCACGTCGTGTAGTGAAATTTCCACTGCAAACGGCGAAAATTTCGCCAAAATTTCAAAAGCCGCAAACGATAAATTTAAAAACTTCTGCTTCGAGCGCAACTCTCACGCAAACCCCGCAAATTTTATCCGCGAACGCTTCGGGCTAAAATCCGTCGCGATCGGAGTTTCGAGCGCCTGCACCAGCGGAAACAAAGCTCTCATCGAAGCTTCACGCCTCATATACGCGGGACTTTGCGACGCGGTCGTATTCGGCGGCGCCGACGCATTAGACGAGCTCACGCTGCAGGGATTTAGCGCGCTTGAGATTTTAAGCGAGCAGCCGCTTAGGCCGTTTTCAGAGGCGCGAACAGGTACAAATCTAGGCGAGGGAGCCTGCGCGTTCGTGCTCTCGCGCGAGCGCATAAGCAACGTCGCGCTTTTGGCTCACGCAGCAAACTCCGACGCTTATCATATTACAAAGCCCGATCCTAACGCGCGCATGCAGATCGCAGCGATCAAAACCGCGCTAAAATCGGCGCAGCTGCAAAGCGTGGACTACGTAAATCTACACGGCACTGGCACTGCGGCTAACGACGCGATGGAGGCCCTGGCTATGAGTGCCGCCCTGCCCTTAGCGCCCGTAAGCTCGTCAAAATGGGCGATCGGACACACCCTGGGCGCTGCGGGGGCGATCGAGCTTGCCGTGTGCTACGAGGCGATCAGACAGGGCGTGATCCCGCCAAATTTTACGAACGATAAAATTTGGCGCGGCTCGGAGGCTGAAATTTTTCATGGCGCGCAGGCGCGGCGCGGCGTGCGAAACGATGAAATTTTAAATAGCGTAAGCGATCAAATTTCATGTAGCTTGGGAGATGAAATTTTGCAAAACGCGCAGAGTGAAATTTCAAAAAGCAGCGCGGATAAAATTTTGGCTGCGTCTAAAGCTGTGCAAGGCGCGGATGATAAAATTTTAAAAAGCGCTGCGGATCAAGCTTTGCAAACGAGCGAAATTCCAGCTGCGCTGTCTAAATTTAATCTCGCGTGCGAAGCCAAAAAAGCGCGCGTAGATACCGCAATGAATCTAAACTTTGCTTTTGGCGGCGACAACGCCGTAACCATAATAGGACGAGTATGAGAGCCTCTAGTATCCTACCGCAGAGCGGATATATGGTCTTCGCAGATGAAATTTTAGAGATTAGCGACGGATATGCGAGCTGTGCGTTTAGCGTTAAAGAGGACTCGCCGTTTACCGAAAACGGAGAGCTCGGCAGCTACGCGTATATGGAGATAATGGCGCAGTGCATCGGCGTGTATTCGGGCTACAGAAACGACGGCGAGGCGAGGCTTGGGTTTTTGCTAGGCGTGCGGAACCTTGATATTTCGCGCGCAAGCCTGAAGCTGGGCGAGCGCGTGATTACGACGGCGAGGCAGAGCGTGAGCGACGGCGAGGGGCTATATATCTTCGATTGCGAGATCCGCTGCGGCGGCGAACATATCGCAAGCGCCACGCTAAGCGTGATGAACCCGAACGATGAAATGCTAAAGAGTATAAATGGCTAAGAGAATTTTAATTACCGGAGCAAGCGGCGGTATCGGCGAGGCGTGCGCGTTAAATTTAGCGCAAAAGGGTTACGGCTTGGCGCTAAATGGGCGCAATGAAGCAAAGCTAAAAGACGTAGCGAAGCGCTGTTTGGACGCGGGCGCGGCGGAAGTTCAAATTTTAAAATTTGACGTCGCAGATACCGCTGGGGCGCAGGAACATATCGAAGCAGACATAGAGGCAAACGGCGCATACTGGGGCATCGTGCTAAACGCTGGCATTACGCGGGATAACTCCTTCGTGTGGTTCGAGCGCGAGGATTGGCAAAGCGTGATAGATACGAATTTAGGCGGGTTTTATAACGTCATAAAGCCCGCGCTGATGTCGATGATCCGCGCCAAAAAAGGCGGGCGTATCGTGGTGATGAGCTCGGTTAGCGGAATCGCCGGCAACCGCGGCCAGAGCAACTACGCCGCTAGCAAAGGAGGCCTAATCGCCGCGGCAAAATCGCTAGCGATAGAACTTGCAAGCCGCAAGATCACGGTAAACGTCGTGGCTCCCGGGCTCATCAAAACGGCGATGAGCGAGAGTATAAACGAGGTCGCAAGCGAGCAAATTTTAAGCGCGATCCCGCTAGGCCGCATCGGTGAGCCGAGCGAAGTAGCGCATTTGGTGGAGTTTTTGCTAAGCGAAAATTCCGCATACATCACAAAAGAGGTTATTAAAATAGACGGTGGATTATGTTAAATAGAGTAGTTATTACGGGTTTTGGCAACATCTGTGCATTCGGGCGGGACTGGGCGAGCATCAAGCAGAATTTGGCGCAGCAAAAAAGCGCCGTAGTTTATATGAGCGAATGGGATATCTTCGGCGAGGAGCTAAACACTAGGCTTGGCGCGCCGATACGAAACTACGCGCCGCCTGCGCACTGGAGCCGCAAAGATACCCGCTCGATGGGCAAGGTAGCGATGTTTGGCGTCGATGCTGCGGGCGAGGCTCTGGCGGATGCTGGGCTTTTAGAGGATGAGCGCATAAAAGACGGCCGTATGGGCGTCGCAGCGGGTAGCTGCAGCGGCGATGCAAAGGCTACTGGCGAGGTCATAGATATTTTGCATGGCAAGGATAGCACCTTCAACGCCAACTCATACGTAAAGATGATGCCTCACACCGTCGCTGCAAATATCGCGATCTACTACGGACTAAAAGGCAGGCTCATCCCCACAGGCTCTGCGTGCACGAGCGCGTCTCAAGCGATCGGATACTCCTATGAAGCGATAAAATTTGGCCTGATAGATATGATGCTAGCAGGCGGCGCGGACGAGCTGCACCCGAGCCAGGCATTCGTGTTTGACAAGCTCTACGCGACAAGCTGTAAAAACGACACCCCTACCCTCAGCCCCGCGCCGTTTGATATAGCGCGCGACGGGCTGGTTTTGGGTGAAGGCGGCGCTATATTCGTGCTAGAAAGCCTAAGAAGCGCACTTGCGCGCGGCGCTAAAATTTACGCCGAGATAGTAGGCTTCGGCACGACCTGCGACGGCACGCATATCACCCGCCCGCAGAGCGAGACTATGCGCGCGGCGATGCAGCTGGCGCTCAAAGACGCCGCAATTTCGCCGGATCTCATCGGGCACGTAAACGCCCACGCTACGGCGACCAAGCAGGGCGACGTCGCAGAATCTACGGCAACGCATGAAATTTTCGGCTCGCAGACGCCCGTGAGCTCCTACAAGGGCTATTTAGGTCATACTTTGGGCGCGTGCGGAGCGCTGGAAAGCTTCATCTCGGTGATGATGATGAACGAGGGGCTATTCTATCCGAATCTAAATTTACGTGATATCGATCCGGAATGTGCGCCGCTTAGGTACCTCACGCAGCCGCAGGAGATAAATACGAATTACGTTATGAATAATAACTTCGCTTTCGGCGGCGTAAACACCTCTTTGATTTTTAAAAAATTTATCAACTAAAGGAGAGAAAATGAAAAAATTTCTATTTTTCGTAGTTGCGACGCTTTTTGTCGCTAATTCGGCTTATGCCAAAAACGATATCGTGCGCTTCCCGATCGCTGCGGCACTCGCAGAGCCAGACGCTAAAGCCAAGCTTGATCCGAACATAAAATTCTACTTCGGCAACAAATCCGCAGGCAGAAAGATCACGCAGCAGCTAAGCTCGAACAAAAAAACAAACAGCGTCAACAAGAGCGATCAAGCCGCATGCAACCGCGCGTTTTTATCGGCGCTGCTTAGCTTTCAAGACCGAGCCAAAAAAGAGGGCGGCAACAAGGTCGTAAACATCACGAGCTACTATTACAAAAACGTTTTCGTAAGCGACAAAGAGTTTGAATGCGGCGTAGGCTCGATAATGAGCGGCGTCACGCTAAGAGGCTATATTGCAAAATAAACTAAGCTTCGGCGTAGTTTACGCAAGCGCGATAATTTCGGGCGAGCCGGCGGAGTTTTATAAAAAACTCGCCGCTTGCTTGGACGGAATTTCCGAAGTAAGCTTAGACGAAAATTCCGATCTCGCTTGCGATACGGATCAAAATTTTACGTATGATTTTTTGTCAAATTCTACGCAAGATTTTACAGATATTCCGGACTGCAAGCAGAATTCTATAAATCCCGCAAATTTTTCAGCATTAAAAAACGGGGCTTTACAAAAAAGCTCCGAAGAAAATTTAAAAATTTCTGCTCACACCCGCTTAAAAGAGGAAATTTTAGTTCTCGAAGCCTTAAAGAAAAAACCGGCTCTTGAGCACATTCCGCCGTTACAGCGCCGCCGCTTGGGGCTCGGGGCGAAACTTTGCATCTCGCTTTTAGGCGAAATTTCGCAAAATGCGCCGCAAAGCTTAGCTGAGGAAAACTCCTTAAATCTCGCACCTCAAAATTTAGATGCAAGCAAAAGCCGCGCCGCCACACAAAACCCGCCGCCGCGGGATTTTTCAAATGAGAATTCTTTAAATTTTACGCAGCAAAATTTAAATTCGTCGCAGCAAGATTTCACAAATGAAAATTCCTTAAATTCCGCGAGGCAAAATTTAAAAGCAGGCGATGACACCGCGACGCAGGGCGAAGGAATGCCGCTCGTCTTTTGCTCGCGCCTGGGCGAGATCAACCGCTGTTTTAGCCTGCTCGGCTCGATGGACGAAAGCGTCTCGCCTTCGAGCTTTTGCGTCAGCGTACTCAACGCGATCGCAGCGCAAAATGCGATTTTTACGCAAAATCACGCCGAAATTTCGACGATCTCCGCAGCGTGCGCGCTCGAAAACGGCGCAATAATCGCCGCTGCAAGGCTGAAAGAAAGCGCGGAAAATTCCGGCTCCGAGCAGGACGCAAACGAAGCAGGCAAAAACGGCGAATACAAGTCGGGTAACGATAAAATCGCCCTGCTCTGCTATTTTGAGGAGGCAAATAACGACTATCTGAAGCGCTGCGACTTCGCCTGCGCCCTACTTCTGGTGCTTCAGCGCGGAGATGACGTGCAGATAGAAATTTCGCCGCACGTTGTGGACGCAACGGCGCAGAGCCTAGAGGCACAAAATCCGAAGCCGCGAGCCGAGAATGAAATTTTACGAAGCTTTAAAAGAGGCGGCGAAATCCCGCTAGATACCGCGGTGGAATTTTTAGCTAAAATCCTCTCTGGCAAGCGCGAATGGCGTAGCGGCGACGGGGTTTTGGACTATCTTTGGCGCGTCAAAGATCCCGCTAAAATCGCAGCTTTTTTAAGGCAAGATCGTGAGCGTTAAAATAGCAAAATTTCATCGCATGAGCAAGCGCGGCGAGACGAGCAAATTTGATCAAAATCCCAGGCCGCACGTAGCTGCAAAGGCGCGAACGACAAGCTTTAAATTTAGCCGCTCCGCCAAACGCGGATATAGTGAAAGTTTTAAATTTAGCCGCGCTATCAAACACGAGCTCGCTCAAACGGCGCATCTTAAAAGCACGCCGAAAGGGCGCGTACCATGCGCCGCCAAATCGCGCTACAATGAGGCGCGCTGCGAAAATACGCCGCCGAGGCATACGCAACGAACCCAAAAAAATCCGCCTAAACGCTGCGAGCTGCGAGCCATAAAAATTTTACCGCAGCGGCGCGTGGAAGACGCCGTAAAATTTCGCTATAAAGACAGATGCGGCGAGCTGAAACGGTACGCGCAGCAGGCTGTAAATTTTATAAATTTAGCAGAACAAAGCTCGGGCTACGAGTTTAAATTTAGCCGCGCTATGAGCCAAGCGGGCGTTTGGGCAAGACGAGTGCAGCAAGCCGCAGTGGCGCATGAGGCAAATTCTAAAAGCCGCGCGGTATCGGCATGCGCAGCAAACGTCAAAATATTGCCAAAATTATGCGTAAGCAAGCCGCAATTTCGGCTGCGAGCTAAAATAGCTTGCTTGGCAAACCGTAAATTCGGCGTAGCGAGGCGGGCGCGATGAATTTTAATTTTTGCGGCGCTATGAGCTATAAATTTAATCTGGTGGCGCGGCATAAGATCGCGCCCGAGCAGTGCATACACGGCTTTACGGAAATTTCGTCGCGACAGCAGGCTGGGCTAGCCTTGAAAATTTTATCGCAACGCTGCACACGACGAACCGCGGAAATTCCGCCGCGACAATATGCACAACGAAGCATGTGGCAGACCGCAGCGGCGCGCGCGGCAAAGCATAAAAAATTTATCGTGACACACGCGACGAACGGCAAAAATTCCGTAAAAATGTCTCTTATTATGCGTTACGAAAATTTCACTACTTCGGCGCATACCGC
>NZ_CALHHT010000414.1 GCF_938031315.1 uncultured Campylobacter sp. | reverse complement strand
TTACTAAACATTAGGGCATTTTCTATATCCTGCGCAAAATCTTTTTTGCCGATCTCCGCCTCAATCTGCGTAGCATAATCCACGCTCAGTGCCCTTGCTACAGCTAGCTCGCGCACCTGCTTATCATAAACCGAGCCAAGGGCTTGCATATAGGATATTTGCTTAAGTTTTTCAGGGCTAAATTCCGCTTGCAAATCGCTTTTCCAAAAAAACATAGCATCGCTTAGGCGCGCGCGTAAAACTTTTTCATTGCCGCGTACTACAAGCTCGTCATCATCGGTGATCGCATTACTAACGACAACGAAGTGATTGCTTAAGTTTTTACCCTCGAAAACGGGAAAATAGCGCTGATTCTCCTTCATCGAAGTGATGATGACCTCTTTTGGCACGCTTAAAAAATCTCGCTCAAAGCTGCCTAGCAGCGCCGTCGGATACTCGGTGATCGCCGTTACTTCATCTAGCAACGCAGGATCGACCTCGATCTTAAAGCCATGCTTTTTCTCGAGCTTTGCAAACTCGCTTAGAATTTTATTCTTTCTTTTTTGCTCGCTTAAAATTACGCCGTTACGCCCCAGCAGTGCAAAATAATCTGCGGCGTCTTTAAATTTAATCGCTTCATAGCCAAATTTTCGGTGCGGAAAAAATGCAGCTGCGCTTCGCACGCCATAAATTTCAAAATCTACGTTCTCTCCGCCCAAAACGCAGGCTATGCTTCTTATCGGACGGATAAACTCAAACTCACCGCTACCCCAGCGCATCGCGCGTCCAAAATTTAGCGATCGTAAAAACTCCTCTATCATTTCGCCTAGGATTTCACGACTATCGCGCCCCTTTTGCACCGCAGCGTGGTAGAGCACCTCTTTGCCGCCCACCTGCCGAAATTCCAGCTCGCTTTCGCTTATGCCGCATTTTTTAGCAAAACTTAGCGCTGCAGGGCTCCACGCGCCGTCTTTGAGCGCGACGGATTTTGGCGCGCCCGTGCTTATGATCTGCGCATCATCGCCGCGTTGTGGAAAATCCTCGTGAAATAGCACAAATCTACGCGGGCTAAATTCAAAGCGAAAATCGCTATTTATGCGGTTAGCCTCAAGCACCGCGCGCCATTTTGGCGCGATATTCGCACGCTCTTTTAAAAACGGGATCGCAGGCAGCTCCTCGACCCCAATCTCAATGAGTAGTTCCATCTTTATCCTTTTTTCGTTGATTTCGTTTTTCGTTTTTCTCCATCATTTCGCGGTTAAATCCTACGATCATAAATATCATAAAAAGCACGAAAAGTGCGGTTATAACAGCGTGTATCATTCTACTATAAATTCCTTTTGCCCTTTATAAATCGTAAAATAGGCGTTTTTAAATTCTAAATTTTTGCCGTTTTGTACGAGCGATTTTTTGCTAAAAATTCTAAATTTAGGCTATCTATCATGCAGCTAGGTTTTATAGTGTACCGGAAACCAAGAAAGCTGCAAGCCTACTTACTGATGCCAGCGTGCAGCGGCTCAAAGCGGTAAAGGGGATCGACTAAATTTGGCTACGATTGGCTACGATCAAGAGGCACCGTATCTATTGGCAACAGCTAGACTGAATTGAAATTTTTAGAGCCGATCATTAGCGCTTATGTCTACTTCTATATTATAAAATATAAGTATTACTTCACAATGTAGGTTTCAAGCAAGAGATAATTTATTTCGGCGCTAGGATATAAAATTTAAGCCACTCGATATAAATTGAAAATAAAATTTTTAAAATTTGCTTCTTCGTTGATACACTTTTTTGTGGAGCAGTATTTAGAATGATCCATTGCAAATTTTAATGCAAATCTATTCTCTAGTAGCCAAACGCCACATCTGCTTCGCCGATATTAATGACCTTACCTTTACGCGTCATCACGCCCAAGCCGTGCTCCATATCCCACGAGCAGCTAAACTGAAAGCCGATTTTCGCTCCGCCTAGGATATAGATATTTTGTAGCTCCAATAGTTCGCTAAGTTCCTGCGGCGCGCAGACGTCGGGCATGAAACCACCTTTCGTCTCGTTCGGATAGTCGTAAATTTTCTGCCATTTTGGGTAGTTTTTTAAAATTTCAGCTAAGATGCCCATTAAAATTTCCTCCTGCTTTTGTTTTAGAAACTCTAGCGTGTCCAATTATGCGCGATTCGGCTCGTCCGTCTCCTCACCATCCTCGTCTAAAAACGCGCAGCGAAACTCGCCTTCTTGCTCTAAAGCTTTGCCGAAATACTCCAGTCGCAGCGGGAAACTAAAGTTCTCGCATTCCTCATCTTTAAATTTAGGTAAAATTTTAGGCTCCGCAAGATGTGCATTAAAAAACTTCGCGACCTTTGGGCTGCTGGTGAAAAGATACTCCTCATCCGCTTCGTAGCTTTTGCGCAAAAACTCAAGCGCCTCCTGTTCCGCGCCGCACTCCAAGCAGCACTCGCCTTTGTAATAATCGCTCACGTAGGGCGGATTTTCATTGCTTCTGGCGTGCTTATCTATCTCGCCTAGCCAGCGCAGCATATTTGGGGCGTCGCCCGCCCATTTGTACTCATTTACCATGTGCGCCGCGTAGATGTATGAGGCGTAGATGCGGTATTTCTCATCATCCGCCTCCGCCTATTTTGCCTCGACAAAGCGGATAATTTCCGCCTTTGTAATCTTGGATTTTTTAAGCAGCGATCTGTCCAAGAAACGCCGATCTCATCCATTATTTTTTTGCGCGTCCATTGCTACTCCATTATAAATTTCTTGCCGATCTGCCTTACGATCTGAAAATAATCGCCGAATTTTTCCTCGACTTTTTTGAAATTTTTTATTTTATACATATCCTTTTTGTCGCGATGACAGAGCATCAGATAGGTCGTAAAGTGCAAAATATCTAAAATTTCGGCCCTTAAATTTTTATCTTCTATCTCGGTTTCTAGGCAGATTTTTAGGATTTTCTTAAAAATTTTCTTATCAAAATAGCAAAAATCATAGAGCAAAACGAAAAACGAGTCGTCGTTGCCTCTATCTACCTGCGCCCTTAAAAAGGCTATATCATCGCTTACGTTCGTCATAAAAAGCCGTCTTTATAATCAGTCCGAGCCCTGCAAAAGCCACAACGCAAACGAAAACTATCTGGGATATATCAAGTAGCGTCATTTTGCTGTCTTGGCTATCGTTTTGCCGTTTGTTTGGTTGTCGCGCTCTTTTAGCTGACCGCACGCTGCGCTGATATCTAGCCCCTTGCTCTGCCTGATGGTGCAGGTTACGCCGTGATCTCGCAGATATGTCTGAAATGCCTCCATATCAGCAGTATCCGGACGACCGTATTCGCTACCCTCGTGCGGATTAAAGTAGATCAAATTTACCTTTGCCTTGATACCGTGCAGCAGCGATACGAGCTTTTTAGCGTCTTTTATGCCGTCGTTCATGTCTTTTATGACGAGATACTCGAACATCACTCGCTTACGCATATCAATGGGAAACCCCCTCACTGCCTCCATAACGGACTCGATTTTGTAGGCGTTATTTATCGGCATTAGCTTGCTGCGAAGCTCGTTAGTAACGGCGTGTAAAGATATGGCTAACAGCACGCCCAGATCCATCTCTCCGAGCTTTTTTATCTGGCTACCTAGTCCGCTCGTACTAACGGTTTGGCGGCGCGGTGCGATAGCTAACCCGTCGTTTTCTTTTAAAATTTTTATAGCTTTACTAACGTTTTCTAGGTTATCTAGCGGCTCGCCCATGCCCATATATACGACGTTTACGCGGCGTTCGTAGGGGATTTTGTTTTCTCTTTTTATCCATAAAATTTGCCCTACGATCTCGCCCGGCGTTAGGTTTCTCGTTAGTCCGCTCTTGCCCGTTAGACAAAACGAACAGCCCATGCGGCAGCCCACCTGCGAGCTAACGCAGATCGTATAACGAGCGTGGCGCGCCACCTCGCCGTTTTCATCGTTGAGCTCCTCTTTCATCGGCAGCAACACGCTTTCAATCCTCAGTCCATCTTTGAGCTCGAAAAGATACTTTATAGAGCCGTCGCTGCTCTGCTCAAATTTGACGCATTTTAGAGGATCAAGGTAAAATTCTTGCGCTAAATTTGCACGCAAATCCTTTGGTAGATTTAGCATTTCATCAAAACTAGTTGCATTTTTTTTGTATAACCACTCGAAAATTTGCTTCGCGCGAAACGGCGGCGAGAGCTGCTCTTTTAGCTCATCTAATGTAAAATCAAGCAAATTTTTCAAATGATTTCCTTTTGTTTTAAGTATTTTTCGAGCTCTTTTTTTGCTTGCTCGTGGTTTTTGCTAAAGTCTGCGTGCGCGTTTTTGTCGCAGAAATTTGTCGCTACAAATATGCCGTAAGCGGGGATTTGAAATTTTTGCGCGACTTTAAGGACGGCAAAAAATTCCATATTTTCTAAAAAACATCCGCGATCGAAAAGCTTATGAGCTAAATTTTGATCGGTCGTGATAAAATTTGATGAATTTACCTTGCATGTTCCACGTGGAACAATAGAAGCGATTTCACTCTCTATCGGCGAATAGCTTTTGTTTTCTAGGCTTGAAATTTCGATATTTGTTGCGACCGAGCTCTCGTAAATTTCAAAAACTTCGCCATCTTTGTAAAGTCCTGCCGAGCCTATAAAAATGATTTCTCTCGGCAATGCGTTTAAAATTTTATCTGGATTTTGCGAAGATTTCGCGTTTTGCAAAATAGGCGAATCAATCAAATTTAGCTTTTCATCAAGTTGCTGCTTAGCTGTCAAATTTTGATCGTATCTACCGCAACCATCAATCATAGCTCGCTTTTGTAAAAGCGCCGTCAAATTTATGCTCATATCCACTAGCCCGACGCCCATCGGTAGCGCGAATGCAAATATCTCGTTTCGTCCGGCCGAAATAATCACGCCCTGCCCTTTTGTGCATCAAATTTGAGCCCAAATTTCACAGTCTGACCTCGATGCCGTTTTGTCTAAGGTATGTTTTAAGCGCCTTTATCTCAATCTCTCTAAAATGAAAAATCGATGCCGCTAGGCATGCGTCCGCGCCTGCTAAAAACGCATCTTTAAAGTGCTCCATTTTGCCTGCACCGCCGCTTGCGATGACAGGGATGTCAAGCTCGCTAAAAATCCGCGTCAAATTTAACTCAAAGCCGTTTTTAACGCCGTCGCAGTCCATCGATGTGAGTAAAATTTCGCCCGCACCGCGCTCCTGCGCTTCTTTTGCCCAGGCAAGCGCATCTTTGCCCGTATCTAGCCTACCGCCGTTTATAAAAACGCTGTAACTATCGCCTGTTTTCTTTGCGTCGATCGCGATCACGACGCATTGCGAGCCGAATTTATTCGCCGCCTCGTCTATCAAATTCGGATTTTTTATCGCGGCGGAGTTAAGGCTTATTTTGTCGCAGCCGACGTTTAGCAGGCGCGAGATATCATCGATCGTGCGTATGCCGCCACCCACGGTCAGCGGGATAAAAAGCTCGCGCGCGACCCGTTTCACGACATCCACGATCGTATCGCGCCCCAGATGCGACGCCGTGATGTCAAGGAAGCACAGCTCGTCCGCGCCCTCTTCGTTGTAGCGTTTGGCTATCTCGACCGGATCGCCAGCGTCCACGAGACCTACGAAATTTACGCCCTTTACCACGCGTCCGTCTTTGACGTCTAGGCACGGGATTATGCGTTTTGCGAATCTATTCAAAGCAGCCCTTCGGAATAAAATTTTTTATGATTTTAGCCAAATTTTACTTAACATAATGACTTTATAAGTAAAATTTGGCTAGACTCTCGCGATGATTAGGGCGAAAAAAGAGTTCGGGCAAAATTTTTTAAAAGACGAAGCCGTTTTAAGCAAGATCATCCAAGCGATTCCCGAGAACATGCAAAATGTCGTTGAAATCGGGGCTGGCTTAGGTGATTTAACTCGCAAGCTTTTGGAATTTTACAGATTAAAAAGTTTCGAGATAGATGAAGATTTATATCAAATTTTAAGCGCTAAATTTGCGCAGCAGATCGCTAGCGGTGAGCTTGAGCTCGTTTTGGGCGATGCTTTGCGGATTTGGCAGCAGCGGGGTCTTGGCTGCGGCGAATATTTTTTAGTCGCAAATTTGCCCTACTACGTCGCTACAAAGATGATTTTGCAGGCGATCGACGATGAGCTATGCGGCGGATTTTTGGTGATGATCCAAAAGGAGGTCGCTTTAAAATTCTGCGCTAGAGCCGGGCAGAGCGATTTTAGCGCTCTTTCGATCCTGGCGGATCTTGCGGGCGGTTGCGAGCTTCTATTCGACGTTGAGCCTGGCTGCTTCGAGCCTGCGCCGAAGGTAACTTCGTCGGTGATCAGGCTCGTAAAGGGCAAAAATTTCAAGCCCGGTGCCGAGGAAAGCGCGGAGAGTCTCGGCGTAAAAAGTTGCGCCCGCTTTCAAAATCTCGATGAATACGAGAAATTTAAAAGCTTTTTGCGCGTATCTTTCAGTGCGCCGCGAAAGACGCTTATTAAAAATTTAAGCGCAAAATTTGATAGAGGCTTAGCCGAAGAGATCTTTTTAAATTTGAAAATTCCGTCCGCGGTTCGGGCGCACGAGTTAAATTCCACCCTTTTTTTAGAAATTTTTAAAAATTTAAAGGCAAAAGATGGAAGAAAACAGAAATGAAAACGGCGTCGAACGACTCAAAAAAAGCAATCGCTATAAAAAACGCAAGGAAAATCTAAAAAAATCTATCGCAAGCGAAGGCTCTGCGGGCGATGTGGAATTCGGCGGCGAGCACGAAAACGGCTCTCGCAAAAATAAAGGCGCGAAAAACGGGCAAAATTCCGCTCGTTCAAAGGGTTCAAAAAATGGCTCTCGCAACGGATCAAATTTTTCGGGCGGTTCGTCAAGCGGCAATTCAAACGGCGCGAATGGTGCGCATTTCGCAGGCGCATACCCAAAAAACAACGAAAACGGCGCGGGCGGCGCAAATTTAAACGGTGCCGCAAAACCGGGCGGCAATAACGCAAAAGGCGCAA
>NZ_CALHHT010000413.1 GCF_938031315.1 uncultured Campylobacter sp. | reverse complement strand
CGAGCATTGCGGAGAATATTTTTTGCTTCCTCGATTAGATCCTCTTCGAGTAAAGATTTGCCGATGTCATATCCAACGGCTTTTAAAAACGTAAACGCCATGCCGCCTCCGATGATGAGCTTATCGACTTTAGGAAGTAAATTTTTAAGCGCCTGAAGCTTGCCGCTTACTTTGCTGCCGCCCGTTACGGCTACAAAAGGACGCGCAGGATCTTTAATAAGGTCTTTAGCAAATTTTATCTCTTTTAGTAGCAAAAATCCCGCCGCCTTATGCGCCTCATCGTAGAATTTCGTAATCGCCTCTACCGAAGCATGCGCGCGGTGGCATACGCCAAAAGCATCGTTGATATAAAATTCCGCGTAGCTCGCAAACCTCTTAGCTAGTGCTTCGTCATTTTTGCTCTCGCCCTTTTCGAAGCGCAGATTATCTAGTAGAAGCACTTCGCCCTTTTTAAGCGAATTTACCGCAGCTCCAGCTTCCTCGCCCGCGACATCAGAGACAAATTTTATCTCGCGTTCCAAAAGCCTAGATAGCCTCTTTACCACAGGCTTTAGGCTAAGTCTTTCTTCGTATCCGTTTTTCGGGCGTCCTAAGTGGCTGGCTAAAATTACCGCGCAGCCCTCGTCTAAGCAATATTTAATCGTAGGGATAGACGAACGGATGCGACGATCGTCCGTAATATTGCAAAACTCATCCATCGGCACGTTAAAATCGCACCTGATAAAAACGCGCGCGCCGTCTTTAAATTTCAAATCTTTAATCGAAAGAATTTCGCCCATCTTATTTCCTTCTTTTTGCCGCATATAAGGCTAAATCGATGAGGCGCTCGCTATATCCCCACTCGTTGTCATACCAGCTCATCACTTTTATAAGATTACCGTCAATTACCTGCGTGCAGTCGCTAGCTACGATGCTGGAGTATTCTGAAGTACAAAAATCGCTGCTGACACGGCTATCGTCGTCTACGAGCAAAATTCCTTTCATCTCTTTAGTGGCATAACGGCGGAAAATTTCGTTTAGCTCCTCAGCACTCGTCTGCTTGCGCGTTAGCACCGTTAGATCAACCATCGAAACGTTAGCCACCGGCACGCGCACCGATTGTCCGTGCATCTTACCGCTTAGCTGTGGAAGTACCTTACTAATCGCTTTTGCCGCACCCGTCGTGGTCGGAGCGATATTAAGAGCCGCGGCACGCGAACGGCGGAAGTCCTTGGCTTTTACATCGACTAGGCTCTGTCCGTGCGTATAAGCATGAATCGTCGTCATAAGACCCTTTTCGATACCAAGCTCATCGTCTAAAATTTTTGCAATCGGAGCTAGACCGTTAGTGGTGCAGCTAGCGTTTGAGATGACGCGCTGTCCTGCATAAGCGCCCTCATTAACGCCGATTACGAAAGTAGGCGTATCATCCTTGGCAGGTGCGCTCATTACGACTACGCCGATACCGTTATCTATGAACGGCTTGCATTTTTCGCTCGTTAAAAACGCACCAGTACATTCAAGCACAGCTTCTGCACCATCGCCCGCAAAATCAAGCTCCGCAGGCTCTCTGGTGGAATAGACGCGGATTTTTTTGCCGTCTACGGCTATGCATTCGTCGCTTAGAATTTCTACTTTTTTACGAAACTCGCCGTGAACGGTGTCGTATTGAAGCAGGTATCTCGTAAGCTCGCGCTTAGCGGTATCGTTGATCGCCACAAGCTCTACATCGTCCCTGCTTAGCGCAATTCTAGCCGCGCACCTACCGATCCTTCCAAAGCCGTTGATTGCGATTTTTACTGCCATAAGGTTCTCCTTATTTGGGATGTTTTCAGCTGGAATTTTACTAAATTTGGGTTAATCTTTGATTAAATAAAAAGTCGCGAAATCTAGGATTTACTTTTTGGCTATATAATTCGCGAACTTTTTTTAAAGGAGAAAAAATGAGACGAATTGTATTCTCGTCATTAGCGGCAATCGCGATTTTAAGCGGATGCAACCAACCTAAGGCCGATACGGCTCCGCAGCAAAAGCAAGAGTCTGTAGCGCACACGATCGTATTTCTACTCGGAGATACCGGAGATAAGCGCATCAGCCTTAGCTCGAACGATATGTTCGCAACGGGCGTGTTAACCGACGAAAAA
>NZ_CALHHT010000412.1 GCF_938031315.1 uncultured Campylobacter sp. | reverse complement strand
ACGCTTTACGTCGCGATCGCCGACGTGAGCGAATATGTAAGCGAATACTCGCCGATCGATAAGGAGGCGAAATTTCGCGGCTTTTCGATCTATTTCCCGCACAGATCCGTGCCGATGCTGCCGCGCGAGCTTAGCGAAAACATCTGCTCGCTGATGCCGGATCTGCCGAGGCTGGCCTTTGTTTTTAAAATCGCTTTGGATGAAAATTTAAACCCGCAAAAAGAGGAGCTTTTCGAAGCGATTATAAGATCAAAACGCCGCTTTAATTACGACGAGGTCGATGAAATTTTACGCACTCGCAAGGCGTGCGAGCCTGAAATTTTAAGCTGGCTCTTGCCGCTTAATGAAATTTGCGAGCGACTGCGCCGTGCGAGGCTAAAGCGCGGATTTGATTTCCGCACCAAGGAGCTTCGCATCACGCTTGATGAGCACGGTTTTATAAACTCCACCCGCTTTGAGACCGACACTCCGTCGCACAAGCTCATCGAGGATTGTATGCTGCTAGCCAACAAAGCCGCTGCGGCGCGCATCGAGCGGGGCGTTTTTAGAAATCACGGCTCGGCGGAGCTTAAAAAAATTTACGCTCTGCTTGACGATCTGGCGCTGTTTGGCATCGACGCGCCGTATCAGAGCAACCTTGCTAAAATGATCGGCGAAATCCAAGCGCAAGCCGATGCCATGGGTATCCGCGAAGAGGTCGATAAGCTCATCATCAAAGCTCAAAAGCGCGCCGAGTACGGATCCGAATCGCGCGGGCATTTTGGGCTCGGATTTGATAACTACACGCACTTCACAAGCCCGATCAGGCGCTATTCCGATCTCATTTTGCACCGATTGCTAAAGGCGCAGATGAGGGGGGATGAGAAATTTTATAATTACCTGCTTTTAAACATCGACGCGACGTGCGCACGGCTAAACGAGCTAGAGCGCGAGGCGGACAAGGTTGCGTTTGATTTTATGGATCGTAAATTTGCGCGCTGGGCCGCAGAAAATTTAGGCAAAAAATTCCGCTGCTACATCGACGAAAACGGAAATTCCGTCACCGCAAAGCTAGACGACAAGCTAAAGGGGGCTAAAATTTTAGTTTCAAATTTCGCCGGCGACATTTTAACGCCCGTGCTAGTCGAGCTTACGGACGCAAATGTCGCTAGCGGAGTGATCTTAGGCAGGGTGGTAAAGAAGATCTGATGTATAGAAAAGAATTTGACGGGCTTATCGCAAGCGGAAGGGTGCCGAATTTCGTGCTTTTGCGCGGCGGAGACGACTTTTCAAACGAGCTTTACGCGCAGCGCCTGAAGCAAATTTACGCGGCCGATAATTTTTTGAGTTTGTATTTTTTGGAGTATGATTTTGAGCAGGCGCGAAGCTTCTTGGAGCCCTCGCTTTTCGGCGGTAGCAACACGCTTCACATCAAAACCGCCTCGCTTATCAAAAAAGAGGAGCTGCGAAGGCTCATCGCGCTGTGCAAGGTGGACGCGAATAACCATCTGATCTACGAGCTAAACGATAGCGAAATTTCTGTAAGCGCGGATTTTATCAAGGAATTTGAACGAAACGAAGTGAGGTTTTTCAAACCCTCGGGCGTAAACGAAGCCATAGCGCTGCTTGCGCAAAAATGCGAGATGTGCGGGCTTTTTGCAAACACCGCCGCGCTTAGCAGGATCTACGCCATCCACAACGAAAGCCTGAGCCTAAGCGCGAGCGAGATAGAGAAATTTGCAAGTCTGGGGCTTGAGCTTAACCTGCAAAACGTAAATTTGATGGTTTATGGGCTCAGCGAAGTAAGCTACGACGAGCTTTTTGATAAAATTTTTGGACTAAGCGACTTTCGCGTAGATTTTTACAAAATGGCTCTGGGCGGCGGATACAACGAGATGGAGCTGATAAATTATTTCTACCGCCTGATTTATAGAATTTTTCGCCTGCACGCTTACGTAAAAATAAACGGCAGATTTGATTTTAAGGCGGTTTTAGGCTATCAACCGCCCCCTTCCGTGGCCGCACAGATGCAGCGCTATGCCACCAGCTTTTCAACGCGGACGTTTTATAAAATTTTCGCTCACTTAAACGATTTGGAATTTGAACTCAAAAGCGAAAAGAACGTAGCGAAGGACGAGCTTTTGCTTGCGTCGTTTTTGAGGTTGCAGCGCATGCTGCTAAGTTCGCTCGGGCAAAAAGCAAATATTAAGTGAAATTTTAGTAATATCCATTTGCATTTTTTGCAAAATCCTTGCCCGCAGACGCTGTTTGCGAGCTAAAATCCATAAGGAGAATTTATGAGAAACTACGAGGTTTTATTCATCGTTAAGCCCACGCTTACCGACGATGAAGTTAAAACAAAAGTCGATTTCGTCAAAGAAATCATAACCAAAAATGGCGGAGAGATCGCTTCCGTGATCGAAATGGGCGCTAGAAAGCTTGCCTATAAGATCGACAAATATGAGCGCGGAATTTATTTCGTAATCTATTTTAAAGCCGAGCCGAGCTTGATCTCCGAACTTGTTAGAAATCTGCGCATCACCGAAGATATCATTAGATTTTTGACCGTCAAATATGAGACTAAGCGTGAAATTTCTGCTTGGGATAAACTAAGCAAAGGCATCAAACTAAGCCCTGCGAAAAAAGAGCGCGAGCCAAAAGCGCCGGCAGAGCCAAAAGAGCCTGAAGAAGCAGCCAAAGAGGGCGAATAAAGGATAAAATATGTTCAATAAAGTAGTTTTGGTAGGTAATTTGACCCGAGATATCGAGCTTAGATATCTGCAAACGGGCACCGCCGTAGGTAAAACCGGCATCGCCGTCACGCGCAGATATAATAGCTCAAACGGCGAGAAACGCGAAGAAACGTGCTTTATAGACATAGATTTTTTTGGTCGTACGGCCGAAATCGCAAATCAATACTTGCGAAAAGGCAGTAAAATTTTGATCGAAGGCCGCTTAAAGCTAGATCAGTGGCAGGATCAAAACGGACAGAACCGAAGCAAGCACTCTATCAGCGTAGATACGATGGAGATGCTAGGAAGCAATCAAGGTGGAAGCGGCGGCTATAATCAAGGCGGTAATTACGAGGGCGGCAATTATGGTGGAAGCTCCGGCGGCTACGGCGGAGGAAATTCTAACTATAGCGGCGGAAATAGCTATGCTAACAGACAAAACTCAAATTTCAAAGGCGCAAAAAACGATTATAACGCGCCTAAACAAAAAGAACAGAGTTACGAAAGCACGATTCCCGAAGTCGACGTCGATGCCGATAAATACGATGATGGCAACGACACGATCCCATTTTAATTAAGGAAAAAATCATGGCAGATAAGAGAAAATATACTAGGAAGTATTGCAAATTTACGGAAGCAAAGATCGAATTTATCGATTATAAGGACACGGCGCTGCTAAAGCACTGCCTAAGCGAGCGCTTTAAGATTATGCCGCGCCGCTTAACCGGCACCAGCAAAAAATACCAAGAGATGGTAGAAAAGGCTATCAAGCGCGCGCGCCAAGCAGCCCTTATACCTTACATCGTCGATCGCAAAGACGTGGTCACAAATCCATTCGAAAATCTTTAAATTTTAGCGGCGTAGAGCCGCTAAAATTCCTCTATTTTTAAATTATTAAGTCCATCTCATATATAATATAACCATATTTTTCAAAGGAGAAATTTATGGCGGATAGCGAGCATCCAGATTATTTAACATGCCCTTTTTGCGGCAAGGATGACGTCAGATACGGTGCGGTTATATGCAGCGAATGTCAGGCGGAGATCCATTATGGTAGAGCTTGGGTTAAATTGTTCGTGGGCGGCGCGATACTTATCTTTATCGGTGTTTATGGTTTGGTAAAAGGATTCATAGTCGTAAGTGCGGTAATAATAGGCACCGGCGCAGTCTGTTTGGCCTCGGCACGCAAAGATTCCGAGGATCATGAACCAAGATTTGTTAGAGACTTTTAGCATCAATAAAATTTATGTCTTTCAATCTAACTAGAGCATTTATAAAAAGGAGATATCGTGAATAATTTCCTGATAAGCTATTATTTAACAAGTCGCTTGGGCGGCGAGCTCATTATCGGTATTTTAATCATAATAGCGGGGTTTATGTTCGGCATAAATAACATAATCGCTTTTATTATAGGCTGCTTTGTGTTCTTTCTTTCAAAAGAAATTTTAAACGAACTTGCCAAAGATTCGAGCAGCATCATGGTATCAACCTTCGTACCGTTGATCGGTGCGGCGGCATTGGGCTATTTGGCGGGGGCTTTGAATTATGAAGAGGAGCAGCCCAAAGAGCTTAAATCCGAGGTGCAGGTGCAACAAGCGCAGCAGAATTTGACGCAGCAAGATAAGATCTATTATATTCAGAATAGCTTGATGTTTAAAGGCGCGGCGCTCGACGGTAAATTTGGCAAAAAGACTATGCGAGCGGCGCAGAAATACTCTGGCTCGTCCGCGACCTCGATCGACGAGCTTTATGAGGCGGTCAGGGCTAAAAAAGAGGGCAGAAGATAAAATTTAAATCGCGAGCCGAGCCTCGCACTAAATTCTTAAATTTACTCGCTTTATATACGTCTTATCGGGCGTCTCAAAATAGATTGGGCTGCTTGTCAAAGTCTCTTAAGCTTGTCTGGGCGTAAATTTTAAAAATGGGGCTTGAGCGTTTTTGAGGTAAGCGGACGAAATAAACTTGCTTGTGCGCGGACTATGTTAAATTTAATAAATTTAGCTGCAAGGCGCGACGGAATTTACGCTATTTGCGGCTTGCAAGTGGGATAAATTTAAGGGCGCGATCTTTACGGGCAAAATTTTATGCGCGACCGATGAGGCGCGCGGTTTTCTATAAAAGTTTAAATTTCTTATGCTCAAAGTGGTATTTTTTCTCCGAAATCGCGTTAAATTTAAGGCTATCTATCCTGGAAAAGTTAACGGCGTATTCCTTCAAGCAAGTGAGGATGAAAGAGAAGCGGTAATTGCCATTTTCGTAAAATATCTCGCTCGTTATTATTTCGCCTGCTGCCGCGCCGCATCTTTGATCCGAGCTCATAACGCATTTTAGTTCATAATATCCATTTTGCAAATCTCCGATGTAAAATTTCAAATGCAACTTTTCATTAATTTGCTTTTTGGGTAGCAATAGCGCATCGTTGAAGCTTATGCCCGCAAAAATTCTTTCTAGCGTATGCATATTTTTATGCAGCCCTGCTAAATACGCCTCGTATCGCCGCTCTCTTGAGGCATATTCGCTATCTTTTATATTGCCCTTGATCCAATCTAAGTCAAAATATAGCACTTCAATTTCTTTGGTTTTAAATTTGTCGTTACCCGTTCGCTACAGCCCCAAGAAATTCTCATCGTTTTTGATCTTTTCGATGATGTCGAGCGTGGCGTAAAACTCGTCGTAGAAATATGGCATCTCGAGCTTGAAAAATTTAAAATTTAGCCCCTCCAGCACCTTGAGCGAGTGTTTGTTTTTAAGTAAAAATATGAAAAACACCCCGTCTTTTTCCAGCGCGTTGAGGTAGTTTATTTCGCTTATATTGGCGCGCAGAATCTCGGCGTCAAGGATGACGACGTCGGCTACGTAGATGAAGTCGTTTAGGTGCCTCTTTGCGCTCTCCCAGTTGGAGTTTGGCATCACGTCGCAACCAAGCCCGTTTAAAAAATCTCGCAGCTCCTCGAAGATCGCGCGGTTTTTATGCGTGATGATGACGTTGTAGTCATATTTTTTAGCGCTAAAATCCTGCTTTTGCGCAAAGCAGCCCACCATGGCATCCATTTTAATGAACGTTCCGCGCCCGTCGCTGCCCAACACAGGATGGGTGCCCAGTGTGGCAAGGTGGGCTTGAGCAGATCTTAGATATTCATCATCGGCGTTTGAGACGCTTTCTAGCGCGCTTTTGATCGCGTAGGTCTGTGGGTCTTTGAGCTGCCTATTGATACCGACTCGTACGTCAAGCTTGATGCGACTCATATTTTTTTTAAGCTCTTTGGTGCTAAATTCCACGCTCACGCAAATCGGCTCGGTGATGTTTTGCAAAAAGAACTCGCACACGTCAAAAACTGCGCTGCTTAGGTTTAAAATTTCGCTGCCGTAGATGCGCGGAAGCTGCGGCGGGAAGCTAAGATAGAGCGTGCTATCGTATTTCGTGCACTCCTCAAATAAAATTTCGCTTTGAAATTTTAAAATTTTTAAAATATCGATCTGCGCGATATCCTCGCGTCTAGGCACGATGGAATCGCTTTCTTTGGCTTTAGGCGCAGCGGAGAAAATTTTGCCGCTTACGGCGGGCTTTTTAGCAAAAAATTTTCTTGCCGCAAAGCCTGCCGTCGCAGCCAATATTGCTAGCGTGCCTAAAACCACGGCTTTCATAGCACAAGCATCCCATCGCCATAGGAGTAGAAGCGGTATCTTTGCTCCACTGCGATGCGGTAGAGCTCAAGCGTGCGCTCAAGGCCGATGAAGCTCGCTACGAGCATTATCAGCGTGGATTTGGGCAGGTGAAAGTTCGTAAGCAAAAAATTCTGTCTTATCGGCGGATTGCCCGGGTGCAAAAACAGCTCGCAGATCCCGCTGCTTTGCCCGTTGCGTGCAAAATTTTCGATCGTTCTCGTCACCGTCGTACCCACGCCTAAAATTTTTCGCTCGCTTTTTAGAATTTGCGCGGTCTGCGGCGGGATGGAGTAGAGCTCGCCGTGCATCTTGTGATCGCGCAGATCCGCTACTTCCACGGGCTTGAAGGTGCCCGCGCCCACGTGCAGCGTGATGAAGTGGATCTCGTGATTTCGGCGTAAATCCGCGATCATCTCGCTATCAAAATGCAAGCTTGCGGTGGGTGCGGCTACGGCGCCTTGCTCGCGCGCGAAGATGCTTTGATACCAGCTCTCGTCCTGCTTGGTATCGGCGCGCTTAATATATGGCGGCAGCGGCACATGGCCGATACGCTCGCAAATTTCAAAAACATCATGGGTGTTTAAAGCTTCGCCGCCGCGCTCAAACTGCACGATGCGAAGCCCGCCTTCCATCAGCTCGCAAACGCGCGCTTCAAGACCGCTTTGAAATTTTAATTCGCTGCCCGCTTTGACGCTGCCGCGAATATAGGCGCTAAATTTATCGCCCGCAAGCGGCGAATTTAACAGAAGCTCGATCTTGCCGCCGCTGTTTTTATGACCGAAGAGGCGCGCCTTAATTACCTTCGTGTCGTTGAAAATAATATCGCAGGGCGGCAGGGCGTCCGCCAGATCGCCGAAGTGCGCGTGCGTGATCTGCTCCTTGGCGCGGTCGTAGATCAGTAGGCGCGCGCTTTGTTTGGGCATGACGGGAGCGCTTGCGATGAGCTCGCTAGGAAGCTCGTAATCGTAGCTGCCAACTAAATTTAGATCCGCCATCTCACGCCTGCGCTACGTCCGTGGAATTTTCGCCTTCGTCATCCTCGGGCTTATACGGATTTATCATTTTGGCGATGAAGATCGAAAGCAGATAAAGCGCAATTAGCGGAGTTGCGAGCATAAACTGACTAAGCACGTCTGGCGGCGTCATGACCGCTGCAAAGATGAAAATAATGACGATTGCGTAGCGGAAAAAATCGCTCAGGCTTTTGTTCGTCACAAGCCCGATTTTAGCGAGGAAAAAGGTCACCACCGGAAGCTCGAAGCTAATGCCGAATGCGACTACGAGCTTGGTAAAAAATCCCACATATTCGCCGATCTTAGGCATTGCGGTGAATTGCTCCGCGCCGAAATTTATCAAGAAATTAAACGCGACGGGAATTACGAAAAAATAGCAAAACGCCGCGCCCAAAAAGAACATAATGCTCGCTCCGCTAACGAAGGGAATGACGTATTTTTTCTCGTTGTCGTAAAGCCCGGGCGCTATGAAAAGCCACGCCTGCCAGAAAATTATCGGCATCGCTAGAAGCAGCGAGGCGAAAAACGATACCTTCATCGCGGTAAAAAAGGTCTCGCCGAGCTGAGTAAAGATGATCTCGCTGCCCTTGGGAAGCACGCGTACTAGCGGGCGCGTCATAAGACCTAGGATCTGCTCCCAAAAGCCGAAGCACGCGACGAAAAGGACGATGACGGAAAGCACGGAGA
>NZ_CALHHT010000411.1 GCF_938031315.1 uncultured Campylobacter sp. | reverse complement strand
ATTCTATCCTATGATTTTATGCGAAACGCCCTATTCGGCGGGCTTTTGGTCAGTATAGTCTGCGGCGTCGTAGGCTCTTTAGTCGTGATAAATCGCATGAGCTTCATAGCAGGCGGCATCGCACACGGCGCATACGGCGGCATCGGCATCGCGCTATTTTTAGGCATCTCGCCCGTGCTGGGAGCTAGCGTATTTGCGCTGTTTTTGGGGCTACTCATCGCTTACGTCACGCTGCGAAACACCGAGCGCTTCGACGCCGTAATCGGCGCGATATGGGCGTTTGGAATGGCGCTGGGGATAATCTTTGCCGATCTCACGCCGGGGTACAAATCCGATCTGATGAGCTTTTTATTCGGCTCTATCCTAGCGATAAATCACGAAAATTTAATCTTCATCGGCATTTGCGGCGCGGCATTTGCGGCGCTTACGGCGTGCTTTTACAGGCAGTTTTTAGCGATCAGCTTCGATAAGGAATTCGCCCTGCTGCGCGGAGTTAATACGAGCGTCTTTTACTACGTCCTCGTAGTGATGGCGAGCCTCGCGGTGGTCGCGTCGATTCAGATCGTGGGGCTAATCTTGGTGATCTCGCTGATGACGATCCCGCCCTTCATCGCCGAAAAAATTTCAAAAAGCCTAGGCTCAATGATGGCGATAAGCTGCGCGCTATCGGCGCTTTTCTGCGCGGCGGGGCTTGTTTTGAGCTTTAAGCTCAATCTAACCAGCGGCGCTTCGATAATCCTAGTCGCCTCGGTCTGCTTTTTCGCAAGCTCGATCTTTAGCAAACTTCGCGCCTAAAAGCCCGCCCAGCTCGCTAAGCAGGATGCCTGCTAGTATCAGCGCCGCGCCTAAAATTTGAAGCGCGCTTAGCTTCTCGCCGAAGGCATACCCCATTATGCCCGCGCTTACGGGCTCCAGCGCGAAAATCAGCACCGTTTTTATCTCGCTTACGCCGCGGTTTTGCGCCATTGTTTGGATCACAAACGCCGCGACGGTGGCAAAGATCGAGGTTAAAACCAGCGCGAAAACAAAATCAAAACTCGGCGAAAAGATCAAATTTCCAAGTACCTTTATCTCGCCTTCAAATTCCGCGTGCGGAGCGAAAACTGCCGCGATCAGCGCGCAGACGCAGACGCAGATAAACTGCACGATCACAAAGCCGTAGAGATTGCTTTTGCGAGCGCAGACGCCCGTAAATACGATGTGAAGCGCGTATGCGAACGCCGAAATCAGCGTCAGCCGCTCGCCTATGCCAAATCCCACCGCGCCGCTTGCTCCGCTTAAAAAATACAGCCCCAAAAGCGCCACGACCGCACCGCCAAAGGCGCTCGCACCGACCTTTTTACCGAAAAACGCAAGCATCAAAAAGGGCACGATGACGACGTTTAGCCCCAAAATAAACGCCACTGTCGATGATAGCGTATAATCAAGCGCTATGGTCTGGCACGAAAAATCGCAAAACAGCATCAGCCCACAAAACACGCCCCGTCCTATCGTGCCGCGATCAAATTTGACGCCGAGGCGTAGGCAGGCGAGGTAGGTAAAAATGCTCGCCGCCAAAAAGCGCCAAAACAAAAAGCTGAAAACGTCGCCGCTATGCAGCGCGCGCTGAACCGGTACGAAAGTGCATCCCCAAACGATCGCCACGAAAAGTAGCCCCAGATCCCACAGCCTGCTAGGCGGAACGGGATTTTGCGCGCGGCTTTGCGCGGAATTGGAATTTCGCCCGAAACTCTGCGAGGAATTCGAGCTTTTCGTGTAGTTTTGCGTAGAGGCAGAATTTTGCACGGCAGCAGGGCTCTGCGTAGAATCAGAGCTTTGCGCGAAATCGAAATTCTGCGCGAAATTTAAGCTTCGAGCGGAGCTAGAATTCTCTGCCGAATTAGATTTCTTCGCAAAATTCCGCGCCTTAAAATTTTTCAATCCAAAGCTCTGCGGCGTATGAGCGGAGTCCGGATCGTTTGCAAAAACCTCGGTAAAATTTTTCTTGAAGCGTCGCGCATGAGCTGCGGCGAGGTTTTTTGCGGGGCTTAAATTTGGCCCGTTTGCGGCGCTCGCACAGCTTAACGAACTCGCGCTATTTGCGCTGCTATGAGTGGAATTTTTCGTAAAATTTAATATAAAATTTTGTCTGAAATTTCTTGCCGAATTTTCGCAAGGATATGTTTTGGAGGATTTTGCGGAATTTAAAGCTTTATTTTCGGCGCAGTTCGGAATTTGCGCGGGCTTTAAATTTAACGCAAGAGCCGCGAAATTTAAAGCGAATTTTCTTTCGATATTTCTGACGTGCGGAGCAGAATATAGCGCGGCAAGGTCGCATGAGGCGCGATTACGCGCGGCAAAACCCGCCGAAGCAGGATGAAATTTTAAATTTCTCTCGCGCTTTAAACTCTCCCCACGGATAAAATTTAATGCGGCATCCACGTCTTGAAATTTGAAATTTCTTTTGAAGCAGAGAGCGGGAGCAAAATTCACCGCGCCGCCGCGCGCTGTGTTTTTCACGCACGCAAACGCCGCATTTGAAGCAGGATTTAAAGCTGAATTTTTCGCGCGCTCGCGCACAGGATCTAAAATAAAATTTAAAGCGGATTTTGAATTAAAATTTTCCGCGAGCTCCGAGATAGAATTTTTCATAAATTTAAAGTAAAATTTCGCCGAGATTTTAGTGCGGTCGCGCCTATCTGATCGTCTTTATGGCGTTTAAAATCGCGCCCGAGTTTTTGCGAAACTCCCTTTCGTTTTTACTTAAAAAATCGAAGCTTTCGTTGATGAAGGCGCTGCTAAATTCGTTACTAAAATCGTCTCCTGGCTCGTGTCCAACGGCACTTTTAAAGCTTTTAGCAAAGCTCGCGTCGGCTCCTAGTTCACGCGCCAAAGGGCGAATGATTTCGTAAATTTCATCAAAGGCGTTGGTGCGCAGATAGTGGCTGAATAGCACCTCGCCGCTCATTACCGCCTTAGTATCGGCTTCGGACATATCTTTTATTTTAGCGAGTACGAGCTTTTTGATCGGCTCTACGGCAAGACTTAGCTTCTTGCTCGCCAGCCTTTGCATATTTTGCACGGCGATGCTTTTTTTGCCCGCGCGCTCGGTAATGTAGCTAGGCAGATCAAGCTCGTAATCCTGCACGCCAGTGCGTTCGTATTCATTTGCGGCACGCTCTATCAAAGTGCTTAGTGAGTTTTTAAAATTTTCGCTATCGCCCGCGCCCGCACTAAGCATCACGTCCAGCCCCTTTACGGCGACCTCTTCCCAACTCGCAGCCGCTATGAGCGGCAAAAGGCAAAGAATTAGATTTTTAAGCAAGGCTTTTTCCCGATTTAAGATTGTTCATTTTATTTCAGAAATTTTAATGTATAATCAACGCTTTTATAATACCAAAAGGGCTAAATATGGAGCTTTTACTTATCGCTTTTGCGCTTGCGATGGACAGCGTCGCGCTTAGTATCTCAAACGGCGCGAAATATCCGAATTTCAAATTTGCGCAGATCGCGCGCGTCGCATTTTTCTACGCGGCGGCTCAGTTTATAATGCCGCTTGCAGGCTACGCTTTGGGGATAAATTTCGTAAAATTTATCGCGCAGATCGATCACTTCGTCGCGTTTGGAATTTTATCGTTTTTAGGCGTTAAGATGATCGCGGAATCCCGCCGCGAGCAGGATGAGCCGGCTCTGCGCCTAAGCACGAAGGAGCTGGCGCTGGGCGCGATCGCCACCAGCATCGACGCGATGGCCGTGGGCGTGACCTTTGCCTTTGGCGAGATAAACATCCTCTACGCCTGTTGCGTAATCGGGTTCGTCTGCTTCGCGCTGTGCGTCGCGGCGTGCTACGCAGGCAAGCTAACGGGCGAATACCTGTACTCAAAGGCACTCGTTTTAGGCGGCGTGATTTTGATACTAATCGGAGTTAAAATTTTGCTCTCGCACCTCGGTATTATCGATATTTAGCGGCTTTTAAGCGCCGCTTTGCGATAATTTTTAAAACTAATCCACGGGAGCGAAAATGAAAAATTTAATAAATTTAAGCGGCGGCGATCACATAAATTTGCGCGTAGAGGACAAAATTTTAATCAGCGAGAGCATCAAAAACGGCAAAACTAGGCAAACGCAAAAGGAGTTTGCAAGTGCTGGCGAAGCGCAAAAAGCCTGCGCGAAAAAGGAGTGGGAGAGCCCGGAAAAAAGATGAGCCGAAATCCTTAAAGCCTGTTCTAAGTAGAAATAATATCAAATGAAAAGGAGATGATGTGAAAAATATACTTTCTTTAAATTTTGAAGAAGCTAGATTGTTTTTATTGAAGCATGAAAGCTATGTAAATATTGATTTACCGCCATATATTAAATTTGGCGATTTGCTTGATCAAATTTCAAAGATTCTAGGTCGGAAAAATTTTACGAGTATTAAAAAAAGCAATCCGGATAGTTTTGAAGATGTAAACTACAAATTATTTCATAATAAAAATGGCAAATATGATTGGCGGAGATTCGAATTAATTCA
>NZ_CALHHT010000410.1 GCF_938031315.1 uncultured Campylobacter sp. | reverse complement strand
CCAAAAAGAAGTAAAAAAGGTAGATAAAGGTGTGGTCGTAAGAAATTAAACCGCCGAAAAGGAAGATGTCTTTTAGCATAAAAACCCTTGATCGTTAAAATTTGAAAAGTATTTTACCTTTTTGTTCGTTAAAGTATATTTAAAGTTTTGATCTTGGGCAAAATTTATATCGCGAATACAACGCCCATTCGGGCAAACCATCGCACTTGGATTTTACCGCGCAGATGACGATGGTGAAATTTTGCCATATAAAACAACAAAACGGCTCGGATGGTTGCAAGTAGAGCGGCGCGGATGAAAATTTAATTTAGCCTCGCGCCTCTTGGGAGTTTTTAGGAGATATCTTGCTTAATCTATCGAGGCGAGCGTTCATATTTTTTATAGACCTACCGCTTTCTATTGTGTCTGAGACTGCCGTGAAGGAAATTTTATAGTTGCTCGTATAGAATTTAGGCTGCTAGATTATTTCGAGCTCCGGAGGAGTAAATTTACGCTCACGGCCGTTCGCGCTTATCAAATTAATCGTTGGTTTCAAACTCTATCGGAGTAAATTTACACTTGCAACGGTAAGAACTGGGGTAGCAAACACAAATATTAGTTTCAAACTCCAACGGAGTAAATTTACACTAGGCTGCCTAACAGTAGGAAAAATAGGAGTATTGTTTTCAGTTTCAAACTCCAACGGAGTAAATTTACACAGCACTTAAATTTTCATTTTTAGGGCCATGTTCGGTCGGAAGTTTATATTTTTATAGCTTAAAATCCGTTAAATAATAAAGCGCTCAAAGCGCTAAAACACGCAAAGTTCGCCTTTTATAAAAACTTAAAAAGAGCTTTATCGACATAGCGAGAGGTGGAATTTTAACGCGAGCTCTAAATTTTAATCCATCGCCCGCGTAAAGTATCTATGGCGCAAACCCGCCTAAATTTAAAATTTTAGACAAGAGACTCTGCCCGAGCAGGTGCAAAAATAGCAAAAATTTGATCTTTGACTTCTAAATTTTAAATTTCGCGCAGTGTTTCACCTACATACAAGCCCTATGCGGATTTAATCGCTACTTGATAGTTTGCTTTATGCAGGCTGTGTTTCATCTCCACACAAGCCCCTCGTAGGGCGCGCCTTCGCAAATGTATTTTTTGATCTGATTTGCCTCGCGGCGGATCACCTGCCGCCGCGTGATACTTTGCCCGCCAAGCGAAACCGTCTCGCCAAATCTAGCGATCATCTTTAGCTCGATCTTTTGCACGGCGTCGTTGCTAAATTTTATCCTGCCGGCGTCCGTTTGGAAGTCCTTTGCGGTGATCTCCTTTTTATTTAGCATGCTAAAAATTAGCGTATCGCCCAAAATCGGCTTAAAAATCTCGGCAAGATCGAGGTGCAGGCTCAGCGCGCGGTAGTTTGGCTCGTGCAAAAAGCCGATGCGCGGATCAAGCTCGGTTTTATAAATTTCGCTGAGGCAGACGT
>NZ_CALHHT010000409.1 GCF_938031315.1 uncultured Campylobacter sp. | reverse complement strand
CCATTTGCCGTCTTTTTTGACTTTAACATATCCTTTATAATATATGACTTGATCGTATATGCCAGACAGGGTATCGGCTAAAAACCATATTTTGTCATAAATACAAGAAATAACTTCTTTGCCGGTTTTATCTATATAGCCATATTTACCGTCTTTTTTGACCCAAGCTAAGCCTTCGCGGAAGTCCCAAGCGTCATCATACATACAAGGGATGACTTCTTTACCGGTTTTGTCTATATAGCCATATTTACCGTCTTTTTCGACTCGAGCTAAGCCTTCGCAAAAGTCCTGAGCACTATCATAAATACAAGGAGCGATCTCTTTGCCGGTTTTGTCTATATAGCCACATTTAAAGTATTTTTCGACTCGAGCTAAGCCTTCGCGAAAGTATTCGACTTCATTATAAATACAAGGAGCGATCTCTTTGCCGGTTTTGTCTATATAGCCATATTTACCGTCTTTTCCGACATAGGCTAAGCCTTCGCGAAAGTCTTTGATTTCATCATAAATACAAGGAGCGATCTCTTTGTCGGTTTGATTTATAATGCCTTTTTTCCCGTTCTTTTCTACCGCTGTAAATAAAATCATCTCAATCCTCCAAATTTAAATTTTAATCTCCGCGTAAGCAGCTTTTAGCTTCTCAAAAAGCGGGGCGAACGAAACGCCGTTTACGCGGACGTTTGCGATCGTCGTGATGAAATTCGTATCGCGCTGCCACCGCGGCACGAGATGATAGTGCACGTGCTCGGCTATGCCCGCACCCGCGGCGGCGCCGAGGTTCATGCCGATATTTACGCCGTTTGCGCCCAGAGTGCGCTTTAATATCCCCACTCCGGCGCGCACGTAGCGGCTCATCTCCGCCCACGCATCATCGCTAAGGCACTCGATATTATCGACGTGCTCGTAGGGTATGACCATAAATGCGCCCGGGCTGTAGGGGTAGAGGTTCATCACCCCAAAGCAGTGCTGCGCGCGAAAAAGCACGCCATTGCGATCGTCAAACGCCGCATCCGCCGCCGCGTCGCAAAAGGGACAGCCGCTTCTTTTTTCGGTAAAATACTCGCTTCGCCAAGGGGCGCAAAGATAATCCATCTCTTTCCTTTCCGAAATTCCAAAATTCTATGGAATTTTAAAATTTGCGTTTCGCAAAATTCTATGAAATTTGGAATTTAAAACTTCTAAATTTCATAGAATTTTATTTACGCGACTTGCGCTTGCTCGAACGGCGCAAAGTTATGCGCGCTCTTTACGAATCTCGTGCTACGCAAGGCGCTTCGGTGCGACATACGCTTTGCAAATCAAAGCGCACGGCGGGCGATATTAAATCCGCGAGCAGTTTGCGTGCGCATTATAACAAAACTTTGACGCACTCACAGGCACGGTACGCGATGCCAAACCTACGCCGCAATCACCGTCGCGACACGCGATAAAATTTAACGCGGCGCGGGCACGGCGCAGTCGTAATACAGCCAAGGCTTAATCATGTCGTATCGCAGGGTATCGCAGCCCTGCTAAGCCCCTACGCCGTCCGCTTTTGTGGTAGCTCGCTTTACGCAGTTATCGTACGCGCAAGCTCCTCTGGGCGGCTTAGATCGCGAGCTGCGATTAAATTTACGGCGCCGTATATAATCGCCAATACTGGGCTTGAGAGCGCGCGCTAGACATACAAGGCATTACGATAGACGCGCAATTCTCGGCGCTCAATGCTACAAGCGCAACCCCGCGCGCGCGAAGCTTCGCAAACGCAAGGCTAAATTTAAA
>NZ_CALHHT010000408.1 GCF_938031315.1 uncultured Campylobacter sp. | reverse complement strand
AGCCAAAAACCGCTAAAGACTTTTTAGGGCATCTCTTGCGTTTTGCGCCTTTGCTTCGCCTACGCATTCACCTAAAATTTTAAAAATTCTCTCGAATTACTCGTCTGTGACGCCTAAATTTCTAGCTCCGCCCAGGTGCGATTTTAGCTGCATATTGACGTTATTTAGCGCCGCTAGTGTTGAGACGGTGATAATCTCACGCTCTAAAAAGCCTAAATTATCCCTGCTAAAAAGATAGGTCTTCAGTCCATGATCGACCGCAGGCGCGTCAAAAAGTACCGTACCAGAATAATCGCTCCTGAAGATGTATTTTTGCGTCTGCTCTCCAAGCGCGTAAAAATCGCTGTCCACAGTAACCGGGCTCGCGTCTTTGCCAGCAACGTCCTTTATGCCCGCCGCCTCGCGCTCTTTTACAAGGTCGTTAAAAAGTATGAGCCCGTTTAATCCCATCGGAAAGCCGATATAGGCGCTTTGATGCGACAGCGCCTCTCTGATCTCGCTCACGCTAAGCTCTGCTTTTAGAGCGTTTTGCAGCGCGCCTTTTAGTTTGTCCGCATCTGCCGCTGCCGCATAAGCAGCCACGCTAACTAGCGCTAGCTGCTTATCACTTAGTGCCCCGCTAAGCTTTGCCGCGTGCGGAAGCTCGTTAAAATTCACCATCGTTTGCTCCTTTGCCGTGTTTAAATTTAAAGCGGCGTGAACCACTGGAATAATCCAAAAATTTCATCTTTGCTCCTTTTTTGGCAAGGCTTGTCTTGCAACTTGCAGACGAGCGCCAAAAAGTAAAAGTCACTCAAAGGCGCTCGCAAAGTAGGCCGCTTAACGAAACGTAAAACTATTTATTTCTCATGGGCTTATCAAACGCCGACGCCGTCGCGTCCTTAAAGTCCATCGCCTCTCCTGCGATGTTCCTTGTGTCCTTCATATCCGCCATCACGAGCGCCATTTTTTGCTCGGCGTTTTTAAAGGCGCTCGAGCCCATAAAAAGATACTGTGCAGGCATAGCCTGGCGCGAGATCTCAAACATCA
>NZ_CALHHT010000407.1 GCF_938031315.1 uncultured Campylobacter sp. | reverse complement strand
GGACTTACCTTATCTTCATCGGTAGCCCTCAATTACCTGATCCAAGAGATGGCTATACGGGCGAGGATATTTGGTTGCTCCATTATAAAGATACAAATATCGAGCTAGACATAAGGCGAATTTATGATGAGACAACGAGTAGATATTTCACGGAAAATCCATTTAAGGTCAAATATAAATTCCAAAGCGTAAATTCTGACATTGGAGATATTTCGATAGACGAGCTTTATAAAATTTTAAATGAAGCCTTGTCTGAGTATGGCAGCGGCGGTATTGAAAATAGGGAATATGTTCCAAAAGAACATGAAGTCGTAACTTTTCTGCACGATTAAAATTTAAAATATATTTTGTCTATAATCTCATCGGACGGATACTCTATTTATGCAAGGTACAAGGTCGCGGATAATAAATTTATGTGGAATTCTAGAAATTTAAATACGAAATTGAAATCTAATGCTATCAAGCCGCGGCAGAGCATAATCAAAGCGCAGCCGCTAGCAAAGAGATAAAATTTATGTCGTCTGCCGATCTAAATTTAAATTTATATCATTCGTAAAGATTAAAATGAAAGCACTATTGTTTATACTCGCGTCGGTTCTGTTTTTAAAGGCTGAGAGCGTAAGCGAAATTTATTCTCTAGGGGCGCCTGCTTGCGATATTTACGATTTAAATTTAAAGAAATGCAGTAGTGGCGACGGCGAAGCATGCTATTTGGCGGCTTTAATTCTAAATAATAAATCTTGCGCACGAAAAAACGACGATTTGGCATTGGAATTTTTTGAAAAATCATGCAGTTTGGGATATGCCAAAGGCTGCATTTTTATGGGACAAGCGTATTCGCTTACTTCTTTGGACGAAAAACACGCGAAAATCAAGACATATTACGAAAGAGCTTGCGAGCTAGATGCGAAATTTTGCGACGATTACGGGCTTTTATATTTTTACGGCGAGGGCGTAAAAAAGGATGAGCTTGTGGCAAAAGAGTATTTTAAAAAATCCTGCGATGCAGGAAATCCCGCAGGATGCGGGCACTTTGCCACATCGTTAAACAGAGAGAATGAGAATATAAATGAGGTTATGAAATTTTATGAAATCGGCTGCAACGGAGAGCATTACCCTTCGTGCTATGCTTACGGACTGCTGTTGTGGGCTAAAGTAGATAAAAATGAAGGCAAAAATTTTTGCAAAAAGGCTTGCGACAGGGGCAATATAAAGGAGGCGTGCAAATGGGTGCTTGATATGAGCGAGGAGGAGAAAGAGCAAATTTTATATTTGAGGCGATATTTAAAGCTAGGTTGCGAGGATGGCGACACGCAAATGTGCAAGGATTTAGGAAAAATCAAGCGATAGTAGGCAAATTTAAAACGGTATAAATTTGCTTGCTCGTAAAATTTTTAAAATTTTAGCTTTAAATTTTGAAATTTAAAAGTCCGTAAATTTTAAAATTTCAGCCTTGTTTATACGCGCTTTATTCTTTCGGCAATCCATTTCGCGTCATACGGCTCTACAGATGCTTGAAATTCTATAAATCTTTCACTGCAGCGATTTACTTATATTTGCGTAGTATTATTTCGAACCTGGCGCGAGGAGCCGAAATTTAAAGTAGGCTACATCAATCGCAATTTTTATTTAAAATACAGATCAAATTTAGCCGCAGAATTTCTAAATTTAAAGAGTTACTCTCTTACGATAAATGCGCCGCTAAATTTACCGCCGTGCGCGAAATCTCTCGCCTCGTCCTCGCTCTTAAATCCGCTTAAAAAGACGCGATAAATCGGCGCGCCATCTATGCTAAATTCTTTGATGATCGCAGGATATCCCGCTGTGCCGTGGTAATCGCGCTGATAAATTTGTGCGCCGCTTCTGTTTCTAAACGCACCGATTTGCACCATAAAATTTCCGCCGACAATGGTTGCTTTCGGCGAACCTTTGGCGATAGTATGCCCATAAAAGCCCACTACTTCGAGTTTTACCGGCGCCGTACCTTTGGCA
>NZ_CALHHT010000406.1 GCF_938031315.1 uncultured Campylobacter sp. | reverse complement strand
GTGTCGGATCTGCGCGATACACTAGCTCTAAAAGGAGTAGGCAATAAATTTGGATTTAATATCTTGTCTAATAGTGCGAGTAGGAGATTATGGTGCGATGCTCTATCTGACGGCATGCAAGCTAAATTTGAATCTGGCGCTCCTGCTGGCGATGTTGGCAGCGGATCTGAATTTGATGCTTTATCCTGCGGCGTGAGCGATAAGCTTAAACCCGCTATCGCGATGAGTAGCGCGGATAGCGGACATAAACCTTGCGCCTTACCTGCGGCTAAATCTTTGCCAGCTACTTCTATGGGCTGCGTAAATTTGAAAAAATTTGAACCTGCAAAATACGCAAAATTTAGCGAGAAACTGAAATTTTTAAAGGATTTTGAGGGGTTTGTGATTGATGCTCCGATCGCTCCTAGCGACGAGTTTGCCGATCTTAAAATTCGTATGAAAATATCGCGCGACGGCAAGGAGGCGATCACGCTGATACGCCCGCTGCGATATTTTGAGGACATGGACGCTAGCCTGATTGAGTGCTATCCGCTGACGGGTAGGCAGCATCAGATCAGGCTGCATCTATTTGCCGCGGGTGCGCCGATATTGGGAGAGCCGCTGTACGGGCTTTCGCGCGAGCAAGCGGAGCGGATATTGGATAAAAAGATGGATGAGACGGAGCGGGTCAGAACGACGGGAGCGCCGAGATTATTGCTACACGCGAATGCAATTCGCTTTGAACTAGGCGGCGAACGATACGAGATAAAAAGCAAATTCGATGCCGCAAGAGAGTTTTATAATCTTGCTAAAATCGGTAAAATTTAAGCAACTCAATAAAATTTTGAAGTGGCGGCGATTATTTTTATGACTAGGATTTTGCTTTTGCTGGTTTTTATAAAATTTTGTGGTTACAACGGCGTTTAATTTATTAATTCCTCATCTATAGTCATTTGAAAATTTTAAGACGATTTTATTTTGCGATGGCTATATTGGGAAAAAGCGTTACAGCTATAAAAGCACGTAATTCAGCTTAGCTAGACGGTGGGTTTCATATATTTTTATTTTCGGCAGCGAAGATTACGGTAAATTTGAGCTCAGAGCGCATAAATATTGGATGTTTCAAGATAAGTTGGGCGGTAGTATAAAAGATTTTAAATCCGATGTTGATTCTTTTAAAAAATGCAATAAAGAATATGGAATATTTAAAAGAGAATTTGACGAATACGCCAATTTTATATTTAAGCAAAAGGACGGGGCGGGAAGCTCTGTTAATTTAGAAAGCTCGGCATTGATAGCAAGCATAGGGAGCAAAACGGTAGTTGCTTCTTTTGTGGAATATTGCAAGAGGGTGCTTGGTTTGGGTATAGACCGTAGCATAGAACAAAAACAAACAATAGAAATATCGCAAGATATTGGCATGAGACTTGGATTGTAATTGTTAATTTCTATGAAAATTCGAAATGTTAAGGGTAGATTAGAAAGAATTTGTGGATAATTTCCGCCTTTGTAATCTTGGATTTTTTAAGCAGCGATCTGTT
>NZ_CALHHT010000405.1 GCF_938031315.1 uncultured Campylobacter sp. | reverse complement strand
TTCTCGCCGCGCGATTTGCCCAGATCCACGAGCTCCAAATCGCTCTCGGCGACTACGTAAAGCAACCCCTGATCTTTTAGGCGCAGCACGATCTCCTGCCCTATCCTACCGTATCCTGCGACGATGATATGGTTTTTCATCGGCGGAATCTGGATCTTGTGCGTCTCATCCTCGAGCCTTTCGACCTTGGATTCAAAGCGGTTAGCGATTTTGTTTAAATTTTTTAGGATAAAAGGAGTCAAAATCATCGTCGCGACCACCACGGTGATTAGAATTTGTCCATTTTCTCTACTAATCATATTTCGGTTCATAAGTAGCGAAAATATAGCCAGCGCAAACTCCCCTATCTGACACAGCGATAGAGCGGCTTTTAGCGCCACCCTCTTATTGGTCGCGATAAATAAGATCGCATAAATAACCCCCGTTTTCAGCGCCATTATTATTATAATAGCGAGCAAAATAAGCCCATAGTGCGATAGGATGACTTCGAAATTTATCTGCATTCCGATCGTGATAAAAAAAAGTCCGAGCAGTATATCGCGAAACGGCGTGAGATCGGCCTCTATCTCGTGTTTGTATTCGGTCTCTGCGATAAGCATACCCGCGATGAATGCGCCCAAGGTGTAGGAAAAGCCGAAAACGTGCGCCAAAAAGCTCGCGCCCACGACGGTAAAAAGAATGGTCGCGATAAAAATTTCTTTAGAATTCGTCCTTATTACGTAAGTAAGCAGGCGGTTGAAGGCAAATTTACCTATCAAAAAAAGCGTAACTACGACTATGGCGGCGCTTATGACGGTTTTTAAAATGAGATAATTCACCGGGGTGCTGTCGGTCGAGCCGAAGATGTCGATCATCAGCAAAATAGGAATAACGGCGAGGTCTTGAAAAAGCAGAATTCCAAGCGCCTTACGGCCGTAGTTTTGGTTGATCTCGCCCGTTTCGTTTAGCGTCTTTAGCACGATCGCCGTCGAGCTAAGCGCGAGCGCGAGCCCTATGATCGCCACTGTTTTGATATTTGCGCCGAAAGCTTGCTCGATGATGAGCACGAGGATGATGGCGGTGCCGAGCATCTGCAGCGTGCCGTTAAAAAACACGTCCTTTTTCATACTCATCAGGTGATGGAAGCTAAACTCAAGCCCGATGGTAAACATCAAAAAGACGATGCCAAATTCTGCCAGCTCGGACATATGGGCGTTTTCGACGCTACTAAGGATGTAAATTTGCGAGAAGCAGATGCCCGCGACTATGTAGCCGATAATGGTTGGAATTTCAAAAATTTTAAAAACGATATTTAGCACTATCGCAAGCGCGGTGATCGCAAGAAATAGCTCTATAACAAATTCAAATTCCATCCACCCCTTCTTATCTTGCAAAATAATTCGCCGAATTTGATCCGCGATTATGAATTGCGCAGTTAATTGAAACAGAAAATTTAGCCGCTTTGCGTTACGCCAAAAGACCTATTTCAAAAAATAATTTTACAAAAATAGCGCTTAAAAACAGAAAAAATCGGCTCGCGAGGCCTTTCAAATTTGAGGTTTTGCGCGGCTAAATTTAAAAAATTAAAGCGGCTAAATTTTGACTCGCGGCAAAACGTCTTAGATGATTCTAAAAAAAAGGTAGCGTTTTTAAATTTAGCGGTCGGTTTGTCTTTTAAATTTAAAGACTTGCGGCTAAATTTAAAGATCTGCGGCTGCTAAATGGGAGTTAAATTTATTCGGGCTCACGCCTATTTTGCGCAAATTTTATTGTAATCTCGCACCGTCCGCTCCAGCTCGTCCGATTTAGAAATATAATCGTTGGCGACGCTCGGGTTGGTGTATGGATTTTGCAAGCGATCTGATGCGTTCGTAGGTCTGAGCACAAGCTCGCTCCTTTTCATCGCCCTTTAAAATCTCTAAATTTTGCGGCTCACCACTCGCGCAACCGCCGAGCGCCGCGGCAAACATGCAAAGCGCAAGCGCAAAAATCATATTTTCAAAGTAGCCCTTTCAAATTTAGTTTCATTTGTTTTAATTTATCGCTCGTAGCGCCCTGTTTATTCTTCCTGACGCTTGCCTTTGAATCTCGTAGCGCCCTGCTCTTTTAACCGAGCGCCCCGTTAAATTTCATAGCCGTCAAATTTTGGCTGCAAATTTAAGCTCGATTTGTGCGATGAAATTTAAAACCGATCCTAGACCGCAACCGATCAGCTTTTCAAAACGGCGAGCCGCATCGCCAAGCCGCATATCTAAAAGCCATATCGCCCGTACGGACGCGCTAAGCTAAATACGAGCATGAATAGGCCCCACGCTATGATTCACACCGCGACTTCGTATCGCTAGAGCCAAGCGTACGTAATAAATTTTAGATGCTTTTTTACTTCGCGCAAAATTCTAAATACTTCTTAGCAATTTTCATAAAATTTTTGAGCGTTTTGCACCGCTGCGCCGCAGTCATGTTTATACTAAATCACGCTCAATTTACGTCGTTTATTTATCGGTCGCGCAATTTTTATTGTAGTAGGCGATGGTGCGCTCGTACTCGTCGTAAGTCTGTATATAATCGTTCGCAACGCTTGGGTTTGCGTATCGATCCTCAACCGCTAAAAGCTCCGCTTCGAGCTCTTTATAGCGCTCATAAACCTCTGCGCAAGCGCGATCATGAGCGTCGCCTTGCAAGATTACTGACTTATCAGGACCCGCACTCGCGCAGCCTCCGAGCCCTAAAACGACGGCGCAAAGCGCGCTGCATAAAATTAAGCTTTTCAAAATTTTTTCCTTATTCCAAGTAAATAAATTCGGCGTAAAAATAGGTGTGGTTATAAGCCGAGTTCCGTTACAGCGGTCATTTATCTAGACCGATTTTTGCAAATCGGTTCGAGCGAACGGTTCGAATATAAGACGAAACCACCCGTTCTTGCTGCAGGTTGGGTTTGCATTGCCGCCCGTGTCTCCACGCGCGCGGTGGGCTCTTACCCCGCCCTTTCACCCTTACCGCTTGCGCGGCGGTTTGCTTTCTGTTGTACTTTCCCTAGGGTTGCCCCCGGCGTCCGTTAGACGCAACCTTGTCTTATCGCAGCTCGGACTTTCCTCTCCTTGCGGAGCGACCGCACGCCACACCCGAGCGCAATTATAGCTTTTTTGGCTTAAATTTCATTGCATCTTACGGATCGTGCGCTCGCTAGATAAATTTAAATGGATTTTGTCTTGATATCTGCTGGTAAAATTTCATATTTTACTCGGAATTTAAAATTTTAAATTTAAGCAGGCATTAATACCTTGATGATATAATTTATCAAGATAAGTTATGTCGGCTAATGGATTTCGGCAATCTATCTGCAAACGAAAGCCAAGCGTTTGGGCTGCTGTGACTATCATGATATTTGCGGCTTATAGAAATTAGGTGTTGCTGAGCCATATCCATTTTGGAGCGCGCAAGCAGATAATCAAAAATAAAAGGAGAGATTGCGATGATTGAAATTTTGCAGAAAAATGACGATTTATTAGTAAATATCCTGGGGGATGCGAAAGAATTGGTAAAAAATTTCTTGCAACTATCCAAGTCGGATGAGAAATTTAAAGACTACTATAAAGACATTATCGATGGGGGGCTTTTATTTTTTCACCTGCATGAGAGACTTCATAAAGAATTTCCCGAGTTAAAAAGCCACAAGATAGAAGAGCCTAAATTTTAACCCGCCTTTTCAAAGGACAGATCGATAAATCCTACCGAAAGCAAGCGTTTTGATCTGCCAAGGCGCATTTTTCTTAATGCAAACAGTTAGACTAGGCGGGGCTTTGGTACAAATTCGAGCGCAGGCTTGCGTGAATCCGAATGCAATGCGGCGTGGGTATATTTAAACCACGCGCTATTTTTGGAATTTTG
>NZ_CALHHT010000404.1 GCF_938031315.1 uncultured Campylobacter sp. | reverse complement strand
ACTGCCGCCACGCTTCGTACGAATATTGCGCTTATAACACAAAGAGCTGCTATGATCGCTCACGCCGTGGCAAGCAAAGCCGCAGCAGCAGCTATGGCCATATTGAGAGGCGCAAGCATTGCTGCAGCTGCAGGCTTTCGCATAATGAAGCTGGCTCTAATCACTACCGGCATCGGCGCCATAGTCGTAGGACTTGCTACGGCGGCAGTGTGGCTGTATGAGAATTGGGACCGAGTAAAAGCCTTTTTTCAAAACTTTTGGCAAAAAATCAAGCCGGAATGGGAGAGCTTTAAGAGCTGGCTGGATAGCTGGGTAGAAGCTTTCAGTAGCGTATTTGATGAGACGGTAGCGTGGTGGAAGGATCTATTTGCGGACTTTTTCGGCTGGATAGGCGAAAAAATAGATTGGATACTGAGTAGTGTCAAAAGCGTGGGAGAGTTTTTCGGTTTCGGAGATGGAGGCACACCGGTTATGGCGCCTGCGTATAGCAGTGCCGATCGAAATTTCACCCCAGCTCCGAATCGCCCTATGGGCGAAGCACTCAGCACTCTTAGCTCAAGTCGCGCCGGGGACAATACGAACGTAACTTTTAATGGGGATTTTAAGATCGACGCTCACGGAGGCAGTATCGATACCGAAGCTTTTAAGCGTCAAATTTCAAAGGATATACAAGAGGCTATCAGACGAAATGAGCAAAATGCTAAAAATACGGACGTGAGAGGTTAAAAATGGTCTTAAATTTAGGCGGCTTTAAATTTGAATGGAAGCAAACGAGCGAAATAGCGATCGAGACAGACTTCGGCATAAACTCGCAGGAGCGCATCGCAAACTTTGAAGCCCTTTTGAGTGCAAAACTCGGCAGCCAAAGCATAAATTTAAACGGGCAAACCTTGCCTTTCGCGCAGGATGGGCAAGAGGCGTTAAAACCGCTTTATGCTTTGGCAGAGCTGCGGCAATCGCTACCGCTCGTGACGGGGCTTGGGAAATATCTAGGCAGATTT
>NZ_CALHHT010000403.1 GCF_938031315.1 uncultured Campylobacter sp. | reverse complement strand
TAATTCTTGCGAGTATTCGCATCAGGGGTGAAAAGCGGCTTATTTAGCAGCTTGAAATCGCCTACGAACTTCTGCCCCTTCTCGCTAGTGATCCATTTGATGAAGCGCTGCGCGTTTTCATAGTCGGCTTTTGGGCAGTGCTTCGGATTGACCGCGATTACGGAGTAAAAATTCTTCAGATCGTTATCGCCTTCGTTGATGATAACCATATCGGGATTGCCTTTTTTATTGTCCTCGTATTTGATGTAGGTGCCGCGATCGGTGAAGGTCACGCCCTTTTGCTCGGCGGCTGCGTTGATCGTAGCGATCATACCTTGACCGGTCTGGTTATACCATGCCTCGTTTTCAGGCACGGCGCCATCGACCTTTTTCCAAATACCTTTCTCTTTGTTATCAGTACCGGATTTATCGCCGCGAGAGAAAAATTTAATCTTCTCCGCCTTGATTAGCTCAAACGAGCCTTTAAGGTCCTTGCCTTTAAATTTAGGCGCGATCGATTTATCGGCGATGAGGATAAAATCATTATACATCACGGGCGTGCGATCAACGCCGAAGCCTTTTTCTACAAATTCTTTCTCGACCTTCGGCGAATGCACGAAAAGTATGTCCGCATCGCAGTTCTCGCCAAGCTTTAGAGCAGCACCCGTACCTACCGCCGTCCATTTGACATCGACGCCGGTTTCCGCTTTATACACAGGATGGATAGCGTCTAATAAGCCCGTATTATCGGTGCTCGTTGTAGTTGCCATCACCAAATCGTTATCGGCGGCAAAAAGGCTCGCACTAAGAGCGAGCGAAACAAAAAATATTTTTTTCATGTTATCTCCTTTAAAAAATATGCTATTATAGCATATAAATTTGCCAGAATAGAACATTTAGGACACAATCTTGGACTTTATTTTAGAAGGAATTTTAAGCGCATTCGGGCTGCTTCTTAGCGGCGACGCGGAGACCTTTTCGGCGATTAAGGCGACGCTTTATACTTCGAGCATCTCGATACTTTTTGCGATTTTAATCGGCTTTCCGATAGGATTTATCCTCGGATTTTACGAATTTCGCGCTCGCAGAGTGCTTAGGCTTTTAAGCGACGTAGCGCTTGCGATGCCCACGGTAGCGATAGGACTGATCCTTTACGCTTTCATCTCCAGAAACGGCCCTCTGGGCGAGCTGGGGCTGCTTTTTACGCTCAAAGCCGTGATGCTCGGGCAGTTTGTGCTGGCGCTTCCCATCATCATCTCGCTAAGCGCCAGCGTCATCGAAAATATGGATAAGAAGCACTATCTAAACATTATGAACTACCGCCTAAGCCCGCTAAATTTAATCCTTTGCGTGCTTTACGAGCTGCGCTACGCCCTACTCGTCGTCATCGCCACCGCTTACGGGCGGATCGTCGCCGAGGTGGGCGTAGCGATGATGATCGGCGGCAATATCAAATATTTCACCCGTACGATCACCACGGCGATCTCGCTTGAGACCAACAAAGGCGAGTTTGCGATGGGTATAGCGCTCGCGCTGGTGCTGATTTTAATAGCGTTTGCGGTAAATTTAGCCATCCACGCGCTAAAAAGGCTGGATCGATGAGTGCAGATAAGCTAAAGCGTCCGAGTAAAAATTTCACGGACAAAAACCGGGCGGAGCGGGAGAGCGAAAATTTCACGGACGCAAATTCCGCCCCCGAGAATTCTACGGACATAAATTCTACGCGCGTAAATTTCGCCGCCGAGAATTCTGCGAATAAAAATTCCACTGCGGCAAATTATAAGAGTAAAAATTCTGCGACCGAGAATTCCATTAGCGCAAATTTCGCGGATAAAAATTCTACAAACAAAATTTCCGCGAGTGAGAATTCTGCGAGAAAGAATTTTGCAAATAAGAATTCCTCCGCCGCGCGATCTGTACCTAATAGCGAGCTGATTTCGGTACGGGATCTAGTGCTGCACTACGAACGGAGCGAAATTTTAAATATCCCCAGTCTCGATCTAAATACGAGCGGCATCACGGCGCTTTTGGGCTCCAACGGCAGCGGCAAATCCACGCTGCTGCGGATTTTATCCTTTTTGCAGCGTCCAAGCGGCGGCAGCGTGGAGCTTTGGGGGCAGCGGGCGCCCTCTTTGCAGACGCTGCGACAGACCTGCTTGCTGCTGCCCGAGCCCGTGCTTTTAAAACGCAGCGTGGAGCAAAATTTTAAATTTGCGCTCAAAAGTCGCGGCGCGCTTACGGAATTTGACGAGCGGGTGGACGAAGCGCTCGGCCTAACGGGACTTGATAGAAGTTTTTTATCGAAGAAGCATTTCGAGCTTAGCTCGGGGCAGACGCAGCGCATCGCGTTTGCGCTCGCTCTGGCGCAGCGCGCGAAGCTCTATCTGCTCGACGAGCCGACCAACAGCCTCGATCTTGCCGCCTCCAAGCTCTTTGCGCGCGCGATTTTATTTATGCGAAGCCGCTACGGCTGCGGCTTTATCATCGCCAGCCACGACGAGAAATGGCTCAGCGCGATCGCGCAAAGAAGCGTATTTTTGCATCGCGGCAAGATATGCGAGTTTGAATACAAAAATATCTTTGACGTGCAAAACGGGATTTTAAAATTTTCGGATGAAATTTCGCTGCGCCTTGAAGAGGGACTCGCACGCGCTCGCAAAATCGCGATAAATCCGAGTAAAATTTTATTATCCCAAAGCCCGTTTGAGCGCTGCTTCGCGGGGATTTTGCACTCGGTTTCGCTTCAGTACGGCTCCTCGCTGCTCATCAAGATCAAGGCGGGCGACGTGTTGCTAAAATGCGTCACGGCGCAGGATGAGCGGCGCTGGAGCGCGGGCGAGAAGATCTATTTTGGATTTGAAGACGGCGCGTTTTTAGGGCTGGAGTAACGCGATACGGCTATTTTAAAGTTTTTCTCTATTGCGCCAGCTTTTCGAGCTGCGAGCCCATCGCTCTTTTTATTAAAATTTAGTTCGAGCTTTCTTCAAATTTAAACTCTCCGACGTTGTTTTTAAATGTGTCGAAGCACGCATTACTAACAGTTCCATCTTTAGCATACGCTTGATATAATTTTAGTAATTCTAAAGTCGTTATTATTAATATACCATCTTTTGTTGCATAACTTATTTGATTGGCATGTATCGGCTCCCTTTTGCTAGGCTCTATGTTGCGTTGAGGATTAATTATCAGTAGGCCCTTTACGTTATCAGGGGACTTGGTATCGTCTTCGGCTATTAAATCA
>NZ_CALHHT010000402.1 GCF_938031315.1 uncultured Campylobacter sp. | reverse complement strand
GCTATGACTTTGCCGGCTATGAAAAAATATCACGCAATTGTTGCAGGCAAAGCTTTAAAATCCGATTTACCATTGATTGTTGATGTCGCTAGAAATAATACTAATGAGCAAATTTCCGATAAATAAATATGTAAAATTTTGAATACTAAACTAGGTATGATTCGTTCCTGATTGGTAGATTTGCCTTTTCTGTATATTTAGCAGCAATGCCTTAGGTCTTTTAAAAATATATCAATATTCTCAATAATATTTCTAAAATTTTCTATGACTACCACAAATACTCTATCTTTTTTCTATTTAAATTTAGTTTCTCTTTTGAACCTTCGCTTTGCCCTTGTCTTTGCCGCTTTGAGGCTGGGCTTGCGGGCGCTCGATGATGCGGATATTGGCGTTTGAGCGGAGTCTGTCGTTGAACTCGGCGACCGCTTTTTTGCGCTCGGAGGTTACGTAGCCCTCGATCGCTCTGTCTTGCACGCTATCGAAATCAAGCGTACGAAGTCCCTTTTTATCGTTTACGTAAAACATCTCATAGCCGTTACGCGTAGGGATGATCGGCGAAAATTTGCCCTGCTCGACGTTTGTGACGATATATTTTAGCCCCTCGTCCATTTGGTTTGCTTTTAGGGTTCCTTGCATCACGTAAACATCGCTCGGACGGAGTTTCGGGTTTGCGCGGATCTTATCGAGCGGAGCCTGAGATTTTGCGATATAGCGGGTGAGCGTGATGCTATCGAAGGTTGTAAACAAAGAGCTATTTTGCGTGTAGAATTTTTTGACATTTTCGGGGGTCGTGCGGTGCTGTACGTCTGCGAATATTGAGCCATAGAGCTTTTCTTCAAGCAGTGTACGGCGGATATTTGCTTTAAAGTCATCGTAGTTTATACCTTGCTTTTGCACGGCGGTTTTGAGCTGGTCTAAGCTAAGCTTATTTTGATCGGCGATTGCTTTGAGTCTCGCATCGATCTCCGCGTCATTTACCGCGATGCCGCGGCGTTTAATCTCGGATTGTTGCAGCTTTTGCCCGATTAAAATTTCCATCGCAGCTTGCGGCGAAGCGCCCGTTAGTTTTTGAACTTTGGCTAGTTCGTAGCCGGTGATGGGCTCATTATCTACCACGGCGATGACGCCGTTTACTACTTCGGCATTTGCACAAACGGCACATATCATTGCGGAAAAAAGCAGTTTCTTTATCATTTTTAACCTTTATTTAGTCTTTTTGCTTTATAATTACAAGATCGCGATTATAACATTAAATGGTAATTTTTGCAAAGGAATTTTATGATAGTAACTCGTTTTGCGCCGAGTCCTACGGGATATTTACATATCGGCGGACTTAGAACGGCACTTTTTAGTTATCTTTACGCTAGGGCAAACGGCGGCAAATTCCTGCTGCGTATCGAGGACACTGATCTGAAGCGCAATTCGCAGGAGGCTGCTAAGGCGATCGAGGAAGCTTTTAAGTGGTGCAATCTGGACTATGACGGGCAGATCGTGTATCAAAGCTCGCGCTTCGATCTTTACAAACAATACGTCCAAAAGCTGTTAAATGAGGGCAAGGCATACAAGTGCTATATGAGCAAGGACGAGCTAGACGAGCTGCGAGCGCAGCAGGAAGCTCGTAAAGAGCGCCCGCGCTACGATAACCGCTACCGCGACTTTACCGGCACGCCGCCTGCGGGTATCGAGCCTGTAATACGCATCAAATCCCCGCTTAGCGGCACGATAGAATTCAAAGACGGCATCAAGGGCGATATTAAATTTAACGTAGAAGACATTTTGGATGATTTCATCATCGCTAGAAGTGACGGCACGCCTACGTATAACTTCACGGTCGTGATCGACGACGCGCTGATGGGCGTCACGGACGTGATCCGCGGCGACGATCATCTAAGCAACACCCCGAAGCAGATCGTGCTGTATAACGCGCTAGGCTTTAAAATCCCTAAATTTTACCACGTCGCGATGATCAACGGCACCGACGGCAGCAAGCTGAGCAAACGCCACGGCGCTACCGATGTGATGGAGTACAAGCGCATGGGCTATCTGCCGCAAGCTTTGCTAAATTTTTTAGTGCGCCTGGGCTGGAGCCATGGAGACGATGAAATTTTTAGCATGGAAGAGATGAAGCGCTACTTTGATCCTAACCATATCAGCAAGAGTTCCAGCACCTTCAACCAAACCAAGCTTGAGTGGCTCAATGCGCATTATATTAAAAACTCTGACGACGATGAGCTTGTCTTGCAGCTTGTGGAATTCGGCGTCGATATCCGCTCGCACGCGAAAAAACATCTCATCGCCCAGCAGTACAAACAGCGTGCAAAGACGCTAGTGGAGATGGCTGAGGGCATTAAAATCCTTCTAAACCGCCCGAGCTGCTATGACGAGAAGGCGTATAAGAAATTTGTAACCGAAAGTTCGCTAAGCTTACTCGCAAAATTTGCGGATACTCTAAGCGCAAATTTAAATGCAAAGGAGTGCGAGGAAAGGACGATGGGGTTTTTGGACGCAAACGGCGCCAAGCTAAAAGACCTGGCTCAGCCGCTGCGCGTTGCGATCACGGGGGGAAGCGTAAGTCCGTCGATTTTTGAAATTTGTGAAATTTTAGGAAGCGACGAAGTTAAAACGAGAATTTCAAATTTAATCAAAAAAGGATTATAAAATGGCTAAAGTAAACGTTGAAGCGGCTTTGAAGTACCACATAGGCGGTAAAATCGGAACGAATGTAAAAACACCATGTGCTACGGCGGAGGATTTGGCGCTTGCATATACGCCGGGCGTCGCGGAGCCTTGTAAAGTGATCGAAAGTGATCACGAAGCTGCGTTTAAATACACTAATAAAGCCAATCTCGTAGCCGTTATCACTAACGGCACGGCGGTTTTAGGCCTCGGAGATATCGGCGCAATCGCCGGAAAGCCCGTAATGGAGGGCAAGGCGGTTTTGTTTAAAAAATTCGGCGGCGTCGATGCATTCGATATCGAGATCGACGAAAAAGATCCTAAAAAGATAATTGAAATTTGCAAAGCGCTTGCGCCTACGTTCGGCGGTATAAATTTAGAGGATATTAAAGCTCCCGAGTGCTTCGAGATCGAGCGCGAGCTGCAAAAAGCCGTCGATATCCCCGTCATGCACGACGATCAGCACGGCACCGCGATGATTACGGGCGCAGGGCTTATCAACGCGGCCATCATCAGCGGTAAAAAGATCGAGGATATGAAGATTGTAGTCAGCGGCTCGGGCGCTGCGGGCATAGCGTGTGCGAAGATGTATCAAAATTTAGGCGCTAAACATATCATAATGCTCGACTCCAAAGGGGTGATCCACAAGGGTCGCACCGATCTTACCGAGCAAAAGAAAGAATTTGCCCTAGACACCGCAGATCGCACGCTAGAGGACGCGATGAAGGGCGCGGATATGTTTTTGGGCCTTAGCAAGCCGGGCGTTTTAACTAAAGAGATGGTAAAGACTATGGCGCCGCATCCAATCATTTTTGCGCTTGCAAATCCGGTACCGGAAATTTATCCAAGCGAGGTCGAGGAAGTAAGAAACGACGCGATCGTAGGCACGGGCAGAAGCGACTTTGCAAATCAGATCAATAACGTTTTGGGCTTTCCGTATATCTTCCGTGGCGCGCTTGACGTAAGAGCCAAAAAGATTACCGAAAATATGAAGATTGCGGCCGCTCGCGCGATGGCGGATCTTGCTCGCGAAGAAGTTCCTGCAGAAATCCGCAAGATGCTGGGCAAAGATAGCTTAAAATTCAGCAAAGACTACGTGATCCCAAATCCTTTCGATCCGCGCGTATTTGCCGTGATCTCGACGGCGGTTGCAAAAGCTGCGGTAGATGACGGCGTCGCTCGCGTCAAAGAGTTCGACGCTGCGGCTTATAAAAAGAGCCTAGAAGCTAAAAAGCTATGATTTTTTTGCTCCTGCACGAGGCGAGATTAAATTTAAGAGGCGTAAATGAAAGATTTGGCTTTACTTACCGATTTTTATCAGCTTAGCATGATGCAGGGCTATTTTTTTACAAAGCCCGATCAGACGGCGGTTTTTGACGTTTTTTACCGCAAAAACCCAAGCGGCGGCGGTTACGCGATATTTTGCGGCTTAAACGAGGTCGTGGATTATATCGAAAATCTCAGATTTAGCGACGACGACATCGCATATCTAAAAAGTCTAAATTTCTTTAAGCCGGAATTCTTGGAATTTCTAAGAGGCTTTAAATTTAGCGGCGAAATTTACGCCATGGATGAGGGGCAGATCGTATTTCCGCACGAGCCGCTAATTCGCGTCAAGGCAAATATCATGGAGGCGCAGCTCATCGAAACTGCGATCCTAAATACTATAAATTTTCAAACTCTCATCGCTACGAAAAGCTCGCGTATAAACTTTAGCGCCAAAGGTGATTTGGTGATGGAGTTTGGCTTGCGCCGCGCTCAGGGGCGAAGTGCGGGCATCTACGGCGCAAAGGCTGCGATTATAGGCGGTTGCAGCGCCACGTCGAACGTGCTTGCCGCAAAGAAATTCGGCGTGCCCGCGATCGGCACTCACTCGCACTCGTGGATTCAGAGCTTTGATAGCGAGCTGGAGGCGTTTCGCGCCTACGCTAAAATTTATCCGAACAGCACGCTTTTGCTCGTCGATACCTACGATACTCTCGCAAGCGGCGTGCCGAATGCGATTACGGTTTTTAAAGAGCTACGCGCGAGCGGTCATGAGCCGCTTGGAATCCGCATCGATTCGGGCGATCTGGAGTATCTGACCAAGCAGGCGCGCAAGATGCTCGATGCTGCGGGCTTTAATGACGCAAAGATCACTGCGTCGAATGATCTAGACGAATACGCGATCGATCAACTCAAACTTTTTGAGGCTAAAATCGATAGCTGGGGGATCGGCACTAGGCTTATTACCGGCGGAGATAGTTCGAGCCTAGGCGGCGTGTATAAGCTAAGCGGTATCGAAAAAGATGGCGAGATCGTGGCTAAGATCAAAATTTCAAACGATCCGCGCAAGATCAATAACCCGGGCTACAAACAGGTCTTTAGGCTCTTCGACAAGGATAACGGCATGGCGCTTGCCGATCTGATCACGCTTGATGGAGAGAGCATAGATGAGAGTGCGCCGCTTGAAATTTTTCACCCGCTTTACACCTACAAGCGTAAAATTTTAACGAATTTCAGCGCGCATAAGCTCTTGCGTCCCGTTTTTAAGGAGGGCAAATTTGTAGGTACGCGCCGCACGGTAAGCGAGATCGCGCGTTTTAGCAAGGAGCAGAAGAGTAAATTTTGGCTTGAGCACCTTCGCAACGTCCATCCGCAGAGCTACAAAGTGGATCTCTCTCAAAAGCTTTGGGATATCCGAAAATCACTCATCAACGAGTGTAACCTAAATTTAAAGGAGAAATATGTTTAAAGTTCTATCGTGCGCCGCTTTGGCGTTAGTTTTGCTAGGATGCGGCTCAAACCAGCTCCGCCAATCCCCGGATAGCGCTATGAATAAGCAAGCACAGAGCGAAAAAACCATAACCAAAGAGAACGCAAAGACCTTCTATTTCATCGATGACAAGGGCAAAAAACTATCGCTTAGTTCAAACGACGATTTCAATACCGCCGTGTTAAAGGACGATAGCGGCAAAAGCTACAACCTCAAGCGTGAGCGAGCCGCAGACGGCATCTATATGGAAAACAAAGACGGAGTGAGTATCCACTTCAAAAAAGGTGAGGGCATAGTGGAGTTTATCAAATACAAATCCATCCCGATCACCGAGGTCAAATAAACTTTAAAATTTTTGGTTAAATTCCGATTTAGCGCCGGAATTTAACCCTCTTTTCCTGCGCTAAATTCGGAGAAAGTCATGTTATTAGGCAAAATCGATTATCTAAATTTGCTCCCTTTTCACGTATTTCTGAAAGCCCTTCCGCTGTCGTCTTATGTTAAAAAATCGATAGAATTTAAAAAAGGGGTGCCGAGCAAACTCTGCGCCGATCTTTATAGCCGCAGGATAGATGCTGCGGTGATCTCGAGCATCGAAAGCCGCCGCGCAAAATACCGCAGGCTGCCTCTAGGAATCGTCGCAAAGCGTGAGGTGCTAAGCGTGCTCGTGCGCAAAAACTCGGCGCCCAGGCTCGATCCCGCGTCGATGAGTTCAAATATGCTAGCCCGTGTGCTGGATCTTAGCGGCGAGGTGCTGATCGGCGATAACGCTTTAAAGGCGCTGCTTTCGCAGGGCAGGGATAAATTTTACGATCTGGGCGAAATTTGGCAGCAGCGTACGGGCTTGCCCTTTGTTTTTGGGCGGCTGTGCTGCGTGAAAAATGATAAAGCCTACTCGCGCCTGGCGACGAAATTTTTGCGTTCGCGCATTAAAATTCCAAGATATATCCTGCAAAGCTACGCCCTTTCGCGCGGCATAAAAGAGCGCGAAATTTTAAATTATCTGAAATTTATCGGTTATGAGATCGGCGTCCGCGAGGAGCTGGCGCTGAAAAAATTTATCGCTAAAGCCAAAAAATTAAAATTTAATCCGGTTCAAAAGGAGGGGCTATGAAATCTTACATCGACGGCTTGCTGCTAAATTTAAAGCGCGCCAATCCCGGTCAGGAGGTCTTTATCCAGGCATCGACCGAAATTTTATACTCGCTCATACCGCTTCTAAAGCGCGATGAGCGATACGTGAAAAATAAAATTTTAGAGCGTATTTTGGCGCCCGAGCGCACGATGATGTTTCGCGTCGTCTATATGAGCGACGGCGGCGAGCCCTGCGTGCATACGGGATATCGCATAGAGTTCAACTCCGCCCTGGGCCCCTACAAAGGCGGACTGCGCTTTCATCCGAGCGTAAATTTGGGCGTTTTAAAATTTTTAGGGTTTGAGCAAATTTTTAAAAATTCCCTCACGGGTCTTAATATCGGCGGCGCAAAAGGCGGCGCAAATTTCGATCCCAAGGGCAAGAGCGACGGCGAGATTATGAGATTTTGTCAAGCTTTTATGCTTGAACTTCACCGCCTAATCAGCTCCAATACCGACGTGCCCGCGGGCGACATCGGCGTGGGCGGTCGCGAGATCGGCTATATGTACGGCGCGTATAAAAAGCTCACCCGCAGATTCGACGGCGCGCTTACGGGCAAGGGGCTAAGCTGGGGCGGTAGTCTTGCGCGCACCGAGGCTACGGGCTACGGATCGGTCTATTTCGCAAACGAGATGCTAGCTACCAAGGGCGATTCGCTGCACGGCAAAATTTGCACGATCTCGGGCGCCGGCAACGTCGCGATCTACACAGCCGAAAAGCTCTATCAGATGCAGGCTAAGCCCGTTACAGTAAGCGATTCTACGGGCTTTATCTATGACGCCGAGGGAATAGATGTGGCACTTCTTAAAAAGCTAAAAGAGCAGCTGCGCGTAGGGCTTTGCGAATATATCAAGGAGCGCCCTAACGCAAAATTTATCCCAGTTAGCGCCTATCCCGCAGGCCGCAACGGCGTGTGGAGCGTGCCGTGCGATGCGGCATTTCCGAGCGCTACGCAAAACGAGCTTAATCTGCAAGACGTAAAGACTCTCTATGCCAACGGATGTCGCATGGTTTGCGAGGGCGCGAATATGCCAAGCACGCTTGAGGCGATCGATTTTATGCTCGCGCAAAAAGACTTTCTTTTCGGCCCTGCGAAGGCGGCGAATGCGGGCGGCGTGGCTACGAGCGGGCTTGAGATGGCGCAAAACGCGCAGATGGCGTCGTGGAGCTTCGAGGAGGTCGACGGCAAGCTGCGCGAGATCATGCGCCACATATTTCGCACCAGCTACGAGACCTCGAAGGAATTCGGCGCGGAGGGCAATCTCGTGCTGGGCTCGAATATCGCGGGCTTTCGCCGCGTAGCCGACGCGATGCTGGATCAAGGTCTGGTTTAAGCTTAACTCGCTTTATTTTGTCAAAAGCGGCAGCTCGCTTTTAAATTTAAGCTCTTTAAATTTACGGCGAGCTTTTGGTTGTTTTGATAAAATTTCAATCGTTTGCGCCAAGAATATAGCCGCTCATCGCTATAATTTGCTTTATGCGCCTTGCATTTACATCTTGTGCGCTACGTAAATTTAAATAGTGCCGATTTTAAATTTAATCCAAGAAAACCGCTTCTTACAAAAGAAATCTTAGCCTTTCCCTTCCCAAGATCTTTTCCATTTAATACAAAATTATCAAATATTATTTCGCTGTTCTTTATTGAATATCTCAGATTTTCAAATTCAGAACTCTTTGTTTTAGTCATATTATAGACTATTTTATTGGAGAAAATTACCCCACCTGTTGCTGCAACAAGCAACAGTAAAAATAAAACCAATAAAAATTTTAAAAACTTCATACAGGCCTCCTGTAACAGTAATTTTATTTATTCCCTTTAACAATTAAAGTTAAATCTTCCGGCATTTTTACTGTATGCCGGCAACAGAAATATGAGGACTATGATATGTCCTCATAAATATTAATTATTTTATGTTGTATTTGTCAGCAATTTCCTGAACGTATTTCTGATTTGCTTCCTGTCTTTTCTGTATTTTCAACTGGTTCTTTATCATATCTTTTACTTTGTCATATGCTACAAGTCCTTTAGGTGCCTTATCAAGAACTTTAACAATATACCATTCGTTATTTACTTTTATAAC
>NZ_CALHHT010000401.1 GCF_938031315.1 uncultured Campylobacter sp. | reverse complement strand
CTTGGGACGAGACGAAGCGATTTTTGATCAATTCGACCGTCGGCTTCGGCGGACTTAATGATATGGCGGGCAAATACTACGGAATTCCGCGCCACGACGAGGATTTCGGGCAGACGCTCGGATATTGGGGCGTGCCAGCAGGTCCGCACATCGTCTGGCCGATCTTAGGGCAGAGCAATCTACGCGATACTTTCGGAATGGTGGGAGATTATTTCACAAATCCGATAAGCTATATCGAAGACGGCACGGTACGAAACTCTGTCAACGGATTTAGACTATTCAACGATTACTCGCGCGATCCGGAATTTTATGAAAAAATGACCAAAGATGCGGTGGATCTATATCCGTTTTTACGCGATGCTTACGAGCAAAATCGCGAGAAACTAATAAAGGAATAACAATGAAAATTTTAAAAGTTCTAGCGCTTTGCGGAGCGCTTTTGATCTCGGCGCACGCCATTAACGATGCGGATATCGAGCCCGTGATGAGCCAAAAGGTCGCCGAGGCCGTAGGCATTATGCGAAGCAGCGCGCCCAAAGACGCAAAGCCCGCGAAAATCTTTGCGCTTTTCGACGGCTATTTTGATTATAAGATGATGGCGAAGCTCTCCCTTGCGAAGCATTACGCTAGCCTTAGCCCGGTGCAGATCGCGGAATTTAATAAGGCCTTTGAAGCGCATCTAAAGCGCTCGTTTATCGAAAAACTTTCGCTTTACACCGATCAGGATATGAAGGTGCTAAGCAAACAAAGCCCTAGCGATAAGCGCCGCGTACTAAAAACGCAGGTCATCGGCGAGCAGAAAAACTACGACATAGATTTTAAATTTTATCCTAACGGCTCCGATTGGCGTATCTACGACGTCGATATCGTGGGCGTTAGCCTAATCCAAACCTATCGCTCGCAGCTAGGCGACGTAACGCAAAATTTGAGCTTTGACGAGCTCATAAAGCGGCTAAATTCCACCGTCATCAATAGCGGCGAATAGCGGCACGCCTAAAAGAGCGGTATTTGAAAAAAATTTTTCGCCTAATCGTCGCGTTTCCGAAAATCACGCTTGCGCTGTTTACGGCGCTGGCGCTGTTTTTCGGCTACTACTCCACAAAGCTCGAGATCGACGCTTCGACCCAGACGCTACTGCTTGATAACGACGAGGATCTTCAAATTTGGCGCGAAGTATCCAAGCGCTACGAAACGCCGAATTTCTTAGTCGTCGCCTATACTCCCGCGGGCGATCTTTTAGCGCCCGAGACGATCCGCAAAATAGAGCAGATGGACGCAGCTTTTTCCAAGCTTGATTTCGTCGCTAGCGTCACGGACATCACGAACGTGCCGCTTTTGCTAAACAAAAGCGAGGGTATGAGCGAGCTGCTTAAGCACATACCCACTCTTACCGACGCGGACGTAAATTTAACCGCGGCTAGGCGCGAGCTTTCTATAAGCCCCTTTTATGCGTCAAATTTAGTAAGCGCCGATCTTCGCACTACCGCAATTTTAATAAATTTAAAGCCGCAGAGCCGCTACGAGGAGCTTTTGCGCCTAAGAGACGGAGCCAAAAGCGCTCTAAAGCAAGCGGAGCATGAGGGCAACCGCTCCAAGGTCCAAATTTCACAGCTTAAAGATGCGCTTAAAGCTTCGGAGCAAAATTTCAAATCCTACCGCGACGAACTACGCGAAAAGGATCACCGCGACATTGTGGCTTTGCGCGCGTTGATCGCGGGTTTTGAGAAGGAATTTGCGGGCGACCAATTATTTTTGGGCGGACTAAATATGATCGCCGACGATATGGTAGGCTACGTCCGCTCGGATCTAACGACCTACGGACTCGGCGCCTTGGTGCTTCTGTTAGCGTGCTTTTGGCTCTTTTTTAGACAGGCGAAATTTATCCTGCTGCCGCTTATCATCTGCGCGTATTCGGTCGTGCTCGCAGCCGGATTATTCGGCTTTTTGAGCTTTGAGGTCACAGTGATTAGCTCAAATTTCATAGCGCTTCAGCTCATCATAACGGTTTCGGTCTGTATCCACCTAATCGTCGCCTACCGCGAGTTTAGCGCGCGCTTTCACGCCTTTTCGCAGCGCCAGCTCGTTTATGCAGTGCTGCGCGAGCGCGCAAGACCCTGCTTTTTCGCGATCTTTACGACCGTCATCGGCTTTATGTCGCTAATTTTTTGCGATATAAAACCCGTAATTTCTCTGGGAATTATGATGAGCGTAGGCATCAGTATCTCGCTAGTTACGGCATTTGGAGTATTCGGCGCGGTTATGTCGCTTCTAAGGCGCACGCACAATAACCGCAGCTTCGAGCAGCACTTTAAATTTACGCTTTGGTGCGCCGAAACGGCGCTACGTAGCAGAGGCGCGGTCTACGGCGTGTGCGCTGCGGCGGTGATCTTTGGGCTATACGGTATCTCGCAGCTGCGCGTCGAAAACAGCTTCATCGGCTACTTCAAAAAAAGCACCGACATCCGCGCGGGTATGGAGGTTATCGATACAAATCTGGGCGGAACGATCCCGCTTGATATCGTCGTTAAATTTAAAAGTGTGAGCAGCGCAGATCCCGCCGCTAGCGAGAGTAAAAATTCCGCGAGCGGTAGCGCAAATTTTAATAGCGGCGAAAATTCCAATCCTGCTGGGCGAAATTTTGCGGCAAATTCTACTCGGCAAAATTCTATCGCGCAAAATTCCGCTACTCAGAATTCTACCGCCACGGCGCAAAATTTAAATGATCAAAATTTTTCCGAGCAAGGCTCCGCTGCGGCAGCACAGCCAAGCGGCGCCGTAAATTTAGATCAAACCCATGCCGCAAATTTAGAGCAAAATTCCACCGCGAGCGACGATTTTGGCGATTTCGAAGCGGAATACGCCGCCAACGAAAACAAGCCGCAGTATTGGTTCACCTCCGAAAAGATGCGTATCATCGGCAAGATAGACAATTTTTTGAAGGATAAAAACGTCACGGGGCACGAGTTTATCGGCAATATAAGCTCGCTTGCATCGCTTTTAAAGCTCGGCAAGCAGATCAATCAGGGGCGCGATCTGGACGATCTAAGCCTTGCTTTGATCTACTCTGAAATGCCGGAAAACTACCGCGAGATGGTGCTTTCACCTTTTGTAAATATCGAAGCGAACGAGGCGCACTTTAGCGTCCGCACGATAGACAGCGATCCGCGCTTACGCAGAGCAAAATTCCTAAAAGATCTGCAAAGCGGGCTAAATTCTTTGCTCGAAGGCGAGCAGGCAAGCGCGCAGATCAGCGGCATAATGGTGCTTTATAACAATATGCTTCAAAGCCTGATGAGCTCGCAGATAGGCACTTTGGGTATCACGGTGCTCGTGCTTTTCGTGCTTTTCGTGATCATCTTTCGCTCGCTGTCATACGCGCTCATCGCGATCGTCGTAAATTTAATCCCGCTTTGCGCCTGCTTCGGCATTATGGGGGTTGCAGGCATTCCACTAGATATCATGAGCATCACGATAGCGGCGATTAGCATCGGTATCGGCGTGGACGACGTCATCCACTACATCTACCGCTACAAGCGGGAGTTTGCGCGTAGCGGCGACGAGGCTGCAGCGATCCGCGCGAGCCACGCAAGTATCGGATACGCGATGTATTATACATCGTTTGCGATCATTTTGGGATTCAGCGTGATGATGATGAGTAATTTCTGGCCTACGATCTACTTCGGCCTGCTGATATGTTTGGTGATGAGCCTGCTGCTTTTGGGCGCGCTCATAATCCTACCTTCGCTAATAATGAGCCGAAAGGGATTAAAATTTAGCCTCTTTAAAGCTAAATAAATTTTATCTCGCTATAATTCCCGCATTTGGAGAGGATGGCGACCTGGTGGCGTCTGCGGACTTCAAATCCGATAGGAGGGCGGTTGACCGTTTTCCGGGGGGTTCGATTCCCTCCCTCTCTCGCCGAATTCTTTTAAAATTCCATCTTTAAATTTTATCTTTCACGCTTTTAGCCACGTACTTCGCGAATTTATCTCAATTTTCAGCTCTAAATTTATCCGTTATTAAACAGAATGGATAGCATTGCTCGTTAACTTTTCTTCAAGGAGCGAGTATGAAATACGCATTAGGCGCTGCACTTGCGGCGTTGATTTTTGCAGGATGCGGCGATAACGATGTGGAGCTTGTGAAAAACTACACCCTGCCCGATTTTAAATCTATGAGTATCGGCGCGGCGATCGAGGGCTCGAAAATCTGCAAAAGTGTCACCTGGAGCAAAGAGGAAAACGGCGGATTAAAGACGGTTAAGATGGTCTGCGACGTGGATATGGAGAAAGTAAAGGTCGATGTAGATGCCTTTAACAAAAAATATAAAGAGGCTACGCTAAACACGTCTTTAAGAGGTGCCGTGCTTTTCTATAAAGATAAATCTGATGATAAACAACAGCGTTTACTTAAATTGGCAAATGAACATTGCAAAATAAATGAGACGAAATTTCAAGAGGAGCTCAAAGACAGAGGCAAAATAGATTACTCATTTCAAAAAAAGCCGGTTGATTGCGACGATAAATTAAAAGATGAAATACTAAAGGATGGTGAACCAAAAACTTCTGCGATTTATATGAGTGATATTATTGATTCATTAGAAGACGTCGCTTATTATTCGCAGCTAACGCCTAGCCAAATAAGGCTACAGCTTGGAAAGGCAGCAGAGCTGCCGCCACAGGCTGCGATCGAATTAAATTTTATCGTGAATGCCGATAAAAGCATAAGTTTGTCGGATAAATTTATGGTGACCGAAGATGTTGCCGATGATATTATTAAAACAAGTTCGTTCACTGGTAAAAGGGTGGCAGAAGACGCCTTAGTAATTTTCTACGAAAGAAAGTAAGCACCTCATCTCGCGGCTAAATTTTGATAAAATTTAAAATTTAGCCGCCTTTTTATATCAAAATTTCATTCAAGATTTTACGTGGATTTTAAATTTAAAGCACGATGCCTTCTCGTCGTCAAGGCTAAATTTAAATTTAGCCTTATTGCGGTGCGCGGGCTGAATTTACGCTGCGCAGAATTTTAAATTTTATTCAGCATACTGCGCGGTGCGGATAAGTGAGCGAGCCGAGCTTGCGGTTTTAGATAAAATTTCTACCTTATACGAACTCTTGCGAGATACGAAAGCGCGGTTAAAATTCCTGCAAGCAGCGTAAGAACAGGCTTTAGCCGCGA
>NZ_CALHHT010000400.1 GCF_938031315.1 uncultured Campylobacter sp. | reverse complement strand
AGATATAAAATTTCGCATCGTAATTTTATATCGCGAGCTTTGTCATGCAGCCTAACTTGCGCTTTATTGCGCAATTTCACAGCCTGTGTCGAAACTTATAAAACGGAGTATTAATGAAATTTAGCGAAATCTAGCATAAATTGGATAGCAAATTTGTGATATTTAAGGCCGCATTTTGTTTTGTGCTGATTTGGTATGGATTTCTTTTTAGCTTGAATCCGAAAAGTTTAGATGATCTGAAAATCGCACACGGAATAATCATGGATGTTGGAAGCGATGATGAGCGCCGGTATCTGGAGGTTTTCACCGACGATCGTAGGACTATCAAGATTTTTTTAAACGGCGATACGGATAACCTAACCCCCTTTTATAAAAATAAAATGCTGCACAGTGCGCGAATGATCGAAGCCAATCTGCGGTATCTAGAAATAGACGAATGGCAAGATGTAGGCGGTAGGCCCTCTATCTTGTTGATTGCACACGAATGGCTGGAAGGCAGACGAGTTAAAGCTTGGTATCAAAGCCGTCCGTTTCCGTTTCGGGGTCGCGGTACGGCATATCAGGTCTTATTTTTGGATTATAATGCAAGCATCGATCCGCCGCAGCGCGAGTATCTGATGAAATTCAGATATGACAAATACGCTACGACGGATGATAAATTTACGGCTACGGTATTTGGAGCTTTGACGCTCATTTTTCTTGCGATAATGGCGGGCAAATTTTATCAAGCATGGCGCCAACTGCAATAAACATTGCGCCGCGAAATTTTAAGTAGCATCGGATAGGCTGAAAACACGGCGCGCAGTATCGATACGAAGCACTTTAAAAGACGCTAGGCTTGCGCCGCGTAATTTATCGCAGATAGCGGCGACGCAAGCAGGATAAGCTTACGGCGATAAATTCAGAGCGTCATTAAAATACAGACCGAAATGAGATTTAAAATTTTGATAAGCAGCGTGCGTCCTGCTTTAAAATTTTTTAGGCTCCAGCTGCGCCGGCAAGCGCAAAATTTTAAAATTTAAACTGCGCGAGATTTCAAAATTTCAAAATTTCAAATCTCGCGCTCGTTTAGCAGTACCCATAAATTCCAAACGCCAAATGGAAGCGAATGGGCTAAAATAGTCCATTTATCAGCCCTTTAAT
>NZ_CALHHT010000399.1 GCF_938031315.1 uncultured Campylobacter sp. | reverse complement strand
CTTAAGCGGCGTGGGCGATCTGTTTTTGACCGCCTCGAGCGCGCTATCGCGAAACTACCGCGTGGGATTAGGGCTTGCGCGCGGCAAAGGGCTCGAAGAAATTCTGTGCGAGTTGGGCGAGGTCGCCGAGGGCGTGGCTACAACCGAAGCAGTCGTAAATATCGCGACAAAGCACAAGATCTACGCTCCGATCGCTACTGAGGTCGCGCAAATTCTGCGTGGCAAGGACGTAAGAGTAAGCCTGAAGGATCTGCTGCGCAAAAGATAGCCGTACGATGAAATTCTCTCGCTAAATTTTAGTGGCGGATTCGGCTTACATAGGTTTTGATTTAGCCGCTATATTTGTGAAATTTAGTTGCTGGTTTGCGGATTTTGGTCGTTGTTTGTTTGGATCTGTTTACGCGGCTTTAATTTGAAATTTTGCTTTAAGCTTGAGTGCGAAATTTTAAAGCGAGGTCGTAAAATTTTAAAAAGAGGCTAGAATTTTAAAACATTTAATGTGGATCGCAGGTAGTTTATAAGCGCTACTGCTTCGTTCTGCTTGCGGCCGTCGGTGGTTGACGGCTGAGAGTGGAGCGGACTGCTTGTCCGCGACCGGGTAGGTCAAAATTTTTGATATGTCAGATTTAAAAATTAAGGCGTGGTATTTTTTTTAGGCGAGGCGGAAATGAGCCGAATGAAGGAGCGCAATCGTGTGCTTTGGATAGAATTTGCGGTAAAATGAGGCGGAAAGGCATAAATTTTGAAAATATTCAATACAGATGATGTGTAGTTTCGATAAATTTTTAGTGCTTGCAAAGGAGCGGACTATTCGTCTGCGACTGCGGCGAGTTAAAATTTTACAGAATGTCGGTGTATTATAAATTTTAATACAGGAGCCAAGGCGAAGTATTTTATAGAAACATTTTGCTTTGCAAAAACGCTACGCTTGTTTTGAGATGATTTTTGTGGTTGCGACGTAAAATTTCGGCGTAGATAGAACACATAGTTCATCGAGCCGAAATTTTACTAGCTCCGCAAAAAGCGCTCAAAAGACAACGCGCTACAAAGATTGTAAGATTTTAGGTTTACTAAACGCCTGTATCGGCCTAATCTCTCCCTTAAATTTCTCAATCTGCGCTAGCACGGTGTGAGCCGAGTTGCTCTGCGCGAGACTTGACGTGCCCTTATCAAACGTAAGCACGTTTACGCAGCCATGCTGGCAGAGGCTCTTTTCGCCCCAAACCTCTGGATCGTACCACGCGCCCTCGCAGATCGCTGCGACGCGCTCGGGCACGATGTCGGTAACGAGCACGCCTGCCAAAATTTCGCCGCGGTCGTTGAAAACGCGCACGATGTCGCCGTTCGCAAGCCTGCGAGCTTCGGCGTCTTTTGGATTTATCAGCACCGGCTCTCTGCCGCTAACCTCGGCAAAATTTCTGATGATCGAGTTGTTTAGCTGGCTGTGCAGGCGGTAGCGAGAGTGCGGACTTACGATGTGGATCGGGTACTTCGCCGTCTTTTTCGCATCGCCTAGCCACTCTTTTGGCTCGATCCAAGTAGGCATCGGCGGGCAGTCGGCATAGCCCATCTTAGCGATTACCGGCGAGTAAAGCTCGATCTTGCCAGACGGCGTGCCGAGGCGGTTTTTGGCGGGATTTTCGCGGAATGCCGCAAGGCGCGTATATAGCGCGCTGCTCTCGTCGTCCTTTTCAAAGCGCACGAAGCCTTTGTCGTAAAATTCCTCAAAGCTAGGCATCGTTATATTTAGGCCTTTGGCTTGCTCTACGGCATCGGCGTAGAATTCCTTCATCCAGCCTAGCTCGTCCTTGCCCTCGCTAAAGACCTCGCCGTATCCCCAGCGCTTGCAGATCTGCTCGCAGATCCAAAAGTCGCTCTTGCTCTCGCCCATCGGCTCGATTGCAGGCCTGTAAGCGACTATATATTCGCCCGTAGCGCCCGTTTGGTTGATGTCGTTGCGCTCGACCTCGATCGCGACGGGAAGCACGATGTCGCTAAGCTTCGCCGTGCTCGTCCAGTAAGGCTCGGCGGTGATAACGGTATCAAATTTACGCCACTGCCTCACAATATTATTCACGTCTTGATGGCGCGTAAACATCGATCCGCACGCCATATAAGCGACTCTCATATGCGGCAGCTTGATCTTGGTGCCGTCATAATCGATCTGCTTGCCCGGATGCTCCAGCGCCTCGATGCTGCGAGAGGACGGGATGGTGATGTTTTTCGCGTTTTTCCAAGGCGCAGAGCCCGTGTTTTCGTATTTCTCATCTATACGAGTGTTAAGCCCCTTTAAAATCGGAGCCACCTTATTCGTAGCGCCCGCAGAGCCGTAGCCTAGGCTAAATTCAAAGCCGAGCCCCTCCTTGCCGATATATCCCAGCATCGCATTAAGCGCCACTAGCGCCCAGAAAGGCTGCTCGCCGTGATCTGCGCGCTGCAAACCGCGACCGATTAGGATCGTGGTCGGCTCCTTTGCAAGCGCCGTAGCAAATTTCGCAATAGCATCCTCGCTAAGCCCGCAAATTTTGCTCGCCCAAGCTGCGTCCTTTACGATTTTATCGCTCTCGCCTAGAAAATACGCTTTAAATTTATTAAATCCGACGGTGTATTTTTTGATAAATTCCTCGTCGTAGAGGTTGTTCGTAAACAGATAGTGGCACATGCCGATGATGAGCGCGGTGTCGGTGTTCGGGCGCACGATGATATCTTCGCTGCCGAAGTAACGCGCGGTGTCGTTTCTCATCACGTTTACGCTGTAGGTTTTGATGCCCGATTTTTTAAGCTCTTGCATGCCGATGTAGCCGTCGTGCGTAGGCGGAATGGATGAAATTTGATTGGTTACCGCAGGATCGGTCGCCCAAAATACGACGTTTTTGGCGTTTTTGACGATCGCTTTCCACGTAGTAGGCGCGTCGTAAACGGCGCTTGAGCCCAGCACGTGAGGCATGATGACGAGCCCCGCGCCGGTCGAGTAGTCGCCGCTTTCCTCTACGTAGCCGCCTAAAATTTTAAGCATTCGGTGCGCTACGGTGCGTCCCCAGCCGATCTTACCGCTGCCGCCCCACCAGTAGCACTCGCCGTAGATCGCCTCGGCGCCGTATTTGTCGAAATTTTCTTTCAAAGCCTTCGCCGCTAGATCAAGGGCCGTGTCCCAACTAACCCGCACGAACTCCTCTTTGCCGCGCAGTTCGCTCTTTGCCGCGCCTTTAGCCTTCAGATAGCTTTTGCGCACCATCGGATAGAGCACGCGGTTTTCGTTTTGGATATTATCGGGCAGGCTGTAATTCATCGTGTTTGGAAATTTATCGCCTTCGAAATCGCTTACCGAAACGATCTGCGACGAGTTTAAATTTAGCCAAAAGGGACCGAATCTGTTCGCGCCGAATACCTTTTTGTTATCAAAAATCGTCTGCGTTACTCCCTCAATCCTGCTAGCACTTGCTGCGCTTGCGCCTAGAATTCCCGCCTTTAAAAAGTCTCGCCTTTTCATCTAATCTCCTTTATCATTCAGGTTTTTTTGCATTGTGTTGTAGATATTTTATGATCAAATTTAGCTCGTCGCCCTCAAGCGCTACGTAGTTTGCGTTGATCATCTCTTGCAGATTCGCAGGCCATTGATTTGCCGTGAAGCTCTTTGGCTCATGCAGGCGGTGACACGCTGAGCAGATCTGCTCGTAGTTCGTCTTTGCCTCCGCATAAAGCGCCTTAGCGTCCTTAGCTACGGCATCCGAACTGATCTCGTAAATCCCCTCGGCTTCGTACCAGATCTCGCCGTAATCGTCCTCGAGCTTTTTGCCCTTTTTAAAATTCGCTTCGGCTTCATTCGTAAAAATCGCGTAAATTTCAGCCTCTTTCATATTTTTTTGGATCTGAAGCTGATAGTTTTCGCTCACGACGCCTTTGATCTTAATCTTGGCAACGCCACCTTCGCTGGATATCACCTCGATCGGTGTTAAAATTTCAGCCTCGCCGATTGCTTTTCCCTCCTGCGAGATCGTAGCGGTTTTAGAGATCACCTCGCCGCCAAAAAGCGAACACGCACAGATAAATGAGATAAAAATTTTCCTCATAAAGTATCCTTTCTAGGTTGTCTTTAACGCGAATTATAAATCAAAGATAAATTTAAATTTGTCGCGATTGCGACGAATTTATCCTTTTTATGTAAAATTTACGTGAAATTTTATGCAAAGAGCTGCTATGATAGATAGACTAAATAACGATTACAGCGAGAAATTCGACTTTTTAAGCAAGGAGCGTATTGCTAAATTTAGGCGCGAAAGCTACGCTCGCGGCGACGTGATCTACGCGCAAAAGTTTAAATTTATCATTCTGCTGCAGGGTAAAGCGAAGCTAAACTGCTACGAAAACGGCAAGGAATTTATCTTTAGCTTCGTAAGAAGCGGCGCCTACGTCTGCTTGGATAAAAACACGAGCCTTGAAATTTTAAGCGACTGCGAGACGCTACAGATCAATATCTCGGAGCTTTTCGAGCTACTCGGAGATGAGTTTGCAAGCTCGATCATAAACGCGCTTATCAAAAACCTCCACTCGCAGCGGATTTTGATAAAAGAGATCGTCTTTGCGAAAATCCAGACGCGGATTTTAAATTTTCTAAACCGCATCGCAAATGCCGATAAGATCGTGGAGCTTCCCTTTAATATAATGACGCTGGCAAGCCTGCTCGGAGCGCCTCGCCAAAACGTCTCCTCGGCTATTACGAGACTCGTAAACGACAAAAAGATCGTGAAATTAAAGGGCAATAGGATTAAAATTTTATAGTCTGAATCTGCGCAGGGGATCTAAATTTAGACGAAAAGGATTATTTTAAGCGAAACCGCCTCATAAGACAAAGGGCTAAAACCAAAATGGGATTAGCCCTAAATTTAGCTTATTTGCAAAGCTTATGTGTGCTACAAAGCTGCGTTTAAAAAATCGAGCCTCTGCTTGCAGGTCGCAACGGATCGTCTCCAAAGCGGTTGCGTCCATTAGTGCCTTGCTGGATAAAAAACACGATCAATACTACCGGGCCTATTATCGGGACAAAAATTAACAGATAAAACCAGCCACTTCTATCGGTATCGTGCAGACGCCTTACCGCTACGGCAATAGAAGGTAAAAGTATTGCCAATAAAAAGATTGAGTTAATGAAACCGATCATTCTACCGGAACTCGTAACGGCATAGGTGCCTAAAAAGCCATCCAATACTAACGTTATAATTCCTAAAAGTGCCGCAAATAATGCAAACCACCAGTACTCTGAACGTGGTGCACGCCCCTCAAAGTTGCAATAATTCTCTTTGAGACAAGTGCGAACAGACTCTATAAAAGTCATCTCAAACTCCTTTTTAAAAATAAGATAAATTATATAACAATGGCACTTAAATTTATCCTTTATATTGATTAAATTTTAAAATTTACCTTCGCAGCCGCGCTGTCTGGCAAATACATTAAAATTTATCTCGAATGAACTTAATAGCGAGCTGTTTTATAAGCGGAGGAGGGTAGGTTAGGCGGAACAAATTTTACTTTTTCGCTCGCTCTAAATAACAAAGTAGGGCGGCTGCGACTAGCACAATTATAATAGCGATTTTATCTGCTTTGCCATGCCATAGCCGTATAAATTTTAAAATTTAGCCCTTTTGACGGCTTAAAATTTTAGAAATTTTTGCGGCGTCGTAAGTTTTTGCCTGCGCTTTTAGAAACTCGCAAAGCTCTTTCTGCTTACAAAGGTCGTGAACGAGCAAAAACTCCACCGTGTCTGTATCATCCAGTACTGCGGCTAGCTTAATCAAGCCCGTTAACTCATTTTGCGGTAGCTCGCGCAAGCTTTGGAATTTTAAAATTTCCTCCACATAGCGTAATCTCCCGTCGCGGAATTTTTTAAATCTCGCGCTCTTTATGAACTCACGAGCGCGTGGATCAGGCGGATTTTTATATGCCGAAACGATAAAACCTGCATCTCGTAAAAATAGCAGCTCTCCGCCTGCAACCGAGCTTACCACGCCGCTAATATCTGTAGCGCCCAGCTCAAGAAGCAATGAAAACGTCTCAAAATCTCCGCACGATGTGGCTAGATGTAACGATCCGCTTGCATGTATATTTGCGCCGTGCTCTACCAAAAATCGCACTAATCGCAGCACATCCGCATTTTTTAAAATTGTGCGACGTCCTAACTTTTCGCTTGGAGTTATCAAATTCTTTTCGTCTGCACCCAAATCAGCGCTGCTTGGCGCATCAATACCCGCACCAAAATCAAGCGGACAGCCGTAAGAAATCGCAGTTTGCAACGGCGAGCCAATATATCCTTCATTGTAGTTCAAATCAGGCTTAAACGCAAGTATTCGAGTAATTCGTGTAAAATCAAGCTTTCCACTTCGCATTAGTTTCATATTTGCAATAAATGGCGTAAAAATCCGCTCGCCAAACTCCCCGAAATCCTCGTCGATCCTGCCCCTGTTTTGCGCCGCGAAGGCTAAAAGTGCGTCCAAGCCCGCATCTATCTGCGCATCGCTAGCATTTTCATCGTAAAAAATTTCAAAATTTGGCTGCGATAAATTTGACTCTGCTTGCTGTGAAGCAGAAACTCTCGGGCCATCCTTAGCGGCGCCGAAAGCGCAGATTGCAAGCAAAAGCCACAAAAAGATAAAATTTTTCATATCGCCCTTTTTATAAATTTCGTTCGATTATATCAAAACCGAAGCCTAAATTTGCAAAAGCGGAATAAAAATTTTTATCACTTAGCCCAAAAAAGGCGCTAAATTTCGGCAAAAAAGCCACCTTTGCTTTATATTGTGGTAAAATGAGAGCGGTGTAAAAATTCGCGCCGAAAGGAGAGATTATGAGATTGCTTTTTACTTTGATTTTATTGTGCGCGTCACTTTTTGCAAATACGCTTGAAGAGATTAGACATCAGGGTGTCGTTAGAATCGGCGTCAGAGATGGCAGGCCGCCTTTTAGCGAAGAAATCGGCGGTAAATTTGAAGGCTTTGAGATCGAGCTTGCCAATGCGATCGCAAAGGCGATTTTCGGCGCTAAACAAGGCGAAGTGCAGTTTGTCTCTCTAAGCGCCGCCGATCGCGTCTCGTATCTAGTCAATAATAAAGTCGATATGGTCGCAGCTACCTTCGTCATCGATTCGGCGCGTAAAAATCACGTGGACTTCTCGATGCCGTATTTTTCGACCAATCTCGGCGTACTAACTCGCAAAGCAGACGCCATCAAAGATATATCGCGTTTGCGCGATATGAGGCTCATAACCGAAGAGGGCACGACCGTAGATAATTACCTCAAAAAAGAGAAATTTAGCAACGTAAGCTACTGCAAAAGCACAAGCGAATGCTACGCGATGATCCGAGACGGCAAAGCTGACGGATACATCAATTTAAATATCACGGTGCTAGCCTACGCCGTCGTAGACGATACGCTCGAAGTGCCGTTTCAAAACTTCGGCAAGCCCGATTTTATAGGTATCGGAGTACAAAAGGGAAATAAGGAGCTACTTGATTTCATCAACGCAGAGCTTGTCAAGCTAAGCAAAGAGGGCTTTTTTAAAAAGGCTTATCAGGACACTTTCGAGCCTTTTTACCGCGGTACGGCGGATAAAAAATACTTCCTTTTAGACGGAATTTATGACTTATTATAAAAGCGAGCTAGAAATTAAAATATAAAATTTATCGCAGGCATCTTACATAACGAATAAATCTTGGGATTTAAAATTTTTCAAATTCATTAAATTTTAAATCCCCACTTCGCCCCTAAATTTCAAACCTGCATACGCGCGGTGATTGAATTTTAAACCGCTTGCATTTATTTTCTCTAAAATATATAGTGCTATAATTATTTCAAAACTAAAAAGTAGGGGGCTTTTTATGAGATTACTTTTTATTTTAGCCTTATTTTGCACTAGCATTTTTGCAAATACACTAGATGAAATCAGGCAGGCAGGGGTTATCAGAGTAGGCGTGCGCGAAGGTCGTCCGCCACTAAGCGAGTCTAATAACGGCAAGTTTGAGGGTTTTGAAATCGAGCTTGCTAGCTCGATCGCCAAAGACATTTTCGGCGATAAAAAGGGCGAAGTGCAGTTCGTAGCCGTAACCGCAGGCGATAGAATCCCGTTTTTGAAAAATAATAAGGTCGATATGGTTATCGGCACCTTTATGATTACGCAAGAGCGTAAGAAGCAGGTGGATTTCTCACTGCCGTATTTATCGGTAAATTTTGGCATTGTAACGCGTAAAGAGGATCAAGTGAAGGACTTCGCACAGGTTCGCGATATGAGGATTTCAATTGAAAAGAACCCAAACGGCTCGATGACCGAGCGCTATCTGCGAAAAGAGAAATTTAGCAATTTAGTTTACTGCAAAAATACCTCCGAGTGCTACGCGATGATGAAGGACGGCAGAGCCGACGGTTACGCCAATGACAACATCATCGTCCTAGCCTATGCCGTCGTGGACGATACGCTCGAAGTGCCGTTTAAAAACCTAGGCGCGGCGGAATTCTTAGGCGTCGGCGTGCAAAAAGGCAATCAAAGCTTGCTTGATTTCATCAATGCCGATCTAATCAAGCTAAGCAAAGAGGGCTTTTTCAAAAAGGCTTATGAGGACACTTTCGAGCCGTTTTACCGCGGCACTGCGGATAAAAAATACTTCCTGCTAGACGGAATTTATAATATGCTTTAGATCTTAGAATTCTAAGGCGCGGAATTTTGAAATTTTGAAATTCCGCTTCGCACACGGCGAGTAGAATTCCGCGATCTGCAAATTTTGGAATTTTAGT
>NZ_CALHHT010000398.1 GCF_938031315.1 uncultured Campylobacter sp. | reverse complement strand
ACTCCGTATTTATACGCGCTGCGGCGCCGCATCCGCGACGCAAAAATGTAGCAATGCAAATGCAAAATACAACAACGCAGGAAGCGGCCTGGCGGTACGCACGAAACGAGCCGTGAAAGGCGCCCTTTAGATTTGCGCTCCCGCAAGCCTTCAAAAATCGGCTTTTTTAAAATTTCTCCTGCGCGCAGACCGCAAAAATCAGCTTTTAAAATTTTTTCGCCCGCTCAAATTTTAAAATCGGCTCTTTAAAATTCTCCTCTGTGCGAACTCTCGGAATTTCTCCTTTTTTTAAAATTTTAACGCACATTTAACTAAAAAATTCAATAATTTCAAATGTATATTTTACTTTTAAAGGAGAACACATGAGAAAAACCGCCCTTGTTTTAGTGCTTCCGCTCTTTTTTACGCCCGTTTTAGGCTTCGATGTAGCCAAACTCAACGCCAAAAAAGCCGTGCCGTACGAGCAAAAGACGCAGGAGTTTAGGCTGCCCGTAGGCATCGACGAAAACGGCGTCATAGACGAGGCAAAGCTCGGCGACTCGCCTTATGCAAAGACCGTCATCTACGGCGCAAAGCTCATCAACGAGACGACGAGATATCTCGGACCGCAGGCAAAGGACGAAAAAATGCGCTTTGCGGGCAACAACCTCTCCTGTTCGAGCTGCCATACGAGCGGCGGCGTCGTGCCCGATCAAAGCCCGTTTGTAGGTATCTACGCGAGATTTCCGCAGTATGTCGCGAGATCGGATCAGCTAGTCACGCTGCAAGACCGCATAAACGGCTGTTTTCAGCGCTCGATGGCGGGCAAGGCGATCCCTGCGAACTCCAAAGAGATGCGCGCGATGATCGCCTACATGCACTGGCTCTCCGCAGGATATGAGGTCGGCGCAAAGCTAAAAGGCCAGGGGCTACCGAAGGCGCAGTTTTTAGACCGCGCGGCGGATCCTAAAAAAGGAGGCGAAATTTACGCCGCAAAATGCGCCGCCTGCCACGGCGAAAACGGCGAAGGGATAAAAAACGAGGGGTTTGCTCAAAGCGGCGATTACTACACATTTCCCGCGCTTTGGGGCGATGACAGCTACAATACGGGCGCTGGTATGTATAGGCTCATCGAAGGAGCGAGGTATTCAAAGCTACCATGCCCAAAGGGGATGCCTCGCTAAGCTGGGAGGAAGCTTTCGACGTGACGGCGTATATAAACTCAAAACCGCGCAAAATCAAACCCGATAGGAAGAAAGATTTCCCAGACCTAGACGTCAAGCAGATGGATATGGACGTGGGGCCCTACAACGACGGATTTGACGAGAACGATCACCGCTTCGGCCCGTACAAGCGCATGATCAAAAAATAAAATCAAACGCCGTCCTTGCGGCGGCGGAATTTTGACGTAAATTTAATGCGGCTCGGAATTTAACGCAAATTTAGTGCGACGCGACACAGAATTTAATACAAATAGCGCGATGTAGAACGGATCTTAAAGCATTCTGTTCGGCGCAGTGCGGAACGGCACGGGATTTAATGCGGTTGCAGCAGCCAAGCGCGATTAAATTTCGTGCCGCTTTAATTAAATTTCAAGCTGTCGTATTTAGGAGCGCTTAAATTTTATGCCGTTTTATTCAAATGCAGCTAATTTTGCGCTGTATACTACGACGCCTG
>NZ_CALHHT010000397.1 GCF_938031315.1 uncultured Campylobacter sp. | reverse complement strand
TCGCGACGCGCCCGCTACCTTCTCTGCGCCTTGCGATGCGCCTTTTGCATCTTGCAGCGCGTCTTTTGCGCTCTCCGCGCTCTTTATGTTCTGCTGCGCATCAGCCGAATTTCCACGCATACGCTCTGTTTTAGGCGCGACACTGCCCGTCCTCGTATCATCTAAATTTTGCCCCTGAAATTCTTGCTTTTGCGGTGCGTTCTGTGCCGCGCGCTGTACCTCTGCCAAACCATGCTCTGCGCTAAATTTAGACTCGCCGTCTATCTCCTCGCCGTCCTGCGCATCGCTTTGGCCGAAACTAGGCATCTCATCAAAATCGATATTTACGCTGGAATTTCGAGCGCTAGCAGAGCTTTCGTTTAAACTTACGCCGCTATTTTGAGCTTCGTTAAAATTTTGGGCTTCGTTAAAATTCTGCGTTAAATTTTGCTGCAAATTCTGCGCTGCATCGGGATTCGGCATATCGAAGCGCGCCGCAGCGGGCTCCTCAAAGCCCTGATCTTGCAGCTGCGAGACGTAGTCGAGATTGTCGTTTTCGTTAAAGATCGCGCTCTCGCTGGGCTCGCCGCCGAAGCTCGTATCGACAAAGCGGGTAAATCTGCCCTGAAAGCCCACCTCGATCGTCCTGCCCGCCTCGCCCGAGCGGTTTTTGCCGACGATGATTTCGGCTTTTTCCTGATAGTCGTTGCGCCTAAACACGGGCTCGCCAGCGTCCTTGCCCTCGGCCTCCAGCCGCGAAATGCGCTCGCGCTCCATCTGCTCTTTATAAACCTCGTCGCGATAGACGAAAAGTATGATGTCGGCGTCCTGCTCGATCGCGCCGCTTTCGCGCAGATCGCTTAGCATCGGGCGTTTGTTCGAGCGCGCCTCGAGCGAGCGGTTTAGCTGCGATAGCGCGATGATCGGGATGTTTAGCTCGCGCGCTAGGAGCTTGAGCCCGCGTGAAATTTCGGCGATTTGCAGGTGGCGCTCGGAGTAGTTGCTCGTGCTCGTCATAAGTCCGATGTAATCGATCACGCAAAGCTCGATATTGGCGTCTGCGGATTTGAGTTTGCGCAGCTGGGTGCGGACTTGGTGGATGTTTACGTAGCCGCTGTCATAGACGAAAAGCGGCATATTCAGCACCGCGTCGCAGGCGTCGTTGAAGCGCGTCCAGTCGTCGTCGCTGAGCTTGGCGCTCATTATGTCGCTTAGCGGGATCGAGCTAAGCGCGCTTAGTATGCGATACATCAGCTGCACGGAGGGCATCTCGAGCGAGAAAAATACGACGCCTTTGCCGCTTTGCAGCGTTTTCATCATCAAATTTAGCGCAAAGGCGGTCTTGCCCATGCCGGGGCGGGCGGCGATGATGATGAGCTCGCCAGGTTTCAGCCCCTTCGTGCAGTCGTTTAGGAAGCGAAAGCCGGTATCCAGCCCCACGAGCTCCGAGCCTGCGAGCGCCTTTTGGCGTTTCAGCTCCTCTACTACGCCTTCGATGATCTCGTGCGATTTTTTGATGCCGCCGTGGCGCTCCTCGTCGATGAGCTCGTAAATTTTAGAGCTGATTTTATCGGCGGTGTCTTTGCTGCGCACGGCTTCGTTTACCATCGAAGGGATTTCGTGCGCGACCTTGATTAGCGAGCGCTTGATCGATTTTTCGCGCAGCTCGAGCGCGTATTTTGGGGCATCAACCACGCCGCTAGTGGCTACGACCTCAGTAAATGCGCCATCGTCGTAGCGCTCGGCTAGCCATTTTTTAACGAAGCTCGGCGCGATCGGCTCGTTGTGCGAGGAGCACTTGACGATCGCCTCGTAGATGTCGGCGTGCGGCTTGTAGAAAAAATCGCCGACCGAGATTATCTCGCTCAGCTCGCCGTATGCGTCCTCGTTTTGCAAAAGCGAGCTTAAAATCGCGCGCTCCATATCCAGATCGTATAAATTTGCAGGCACATTCTGCTTCGTTGCCATCGCTTCCCCCGTCGTTTCGCGCGCTTTTGCGCGCCTAAATTTTAAGCTCTATAAAATCGTAAATTTAAATCCGCAGCCCCGGTACGCGCTTTTGAAAAGCGATGCGTCTTTAAACGCTCCTAGCGACCTTGGAACTATCAAGGCTTTGAAAGCTTAGTGCTTCCGCAAAGCTCGCAAAGCTCGGAGCCTTGCAACCCAAAACCTCGCCAGATCAAACAGTTTGCGATCCTGAAAGCTCGAACGATTTTGAAACCGCGGCGATTTTGAAACTTAACGCTTCCAAAAGTCACACGATTTTAAGCCGCTGCGCTCTTATGCCGCACACACCGCGGCGATTTGAGGCTACGCCCAAAGGCTGCCGCGGCGGATTTAAAATTTTGAAATTTCATAGAGCTTGAAATTTCGCTAGGGCTTAGAATTCTTTAAAATTTTAAGCCCGCATATTAAAATTTAGCGCTACAAGCTCGGGCATTAAATTTTGCGCCCGAGCTGCGGCGAGCGAACTTTGCTAAATTTAAACCTAAACGTCGCGATTTGAAATTTTTCAAATGCCTTAAACAATGAGCCAAATGCCGTGGCATTTAAATTTAGCGCTCGCCTGCTGTTTTGCAAAACAGTGCGTCCGTCGCGCTAAATTTAACGCGGCTAAACTTCAATGTCGTGCCTTGAAATTTTACGCCGCAAATTTGGCCCCCAATCGCGAGGCTCAAATTTTAAAATAAAATTTCACGGCGAATTGCAAAGTTAAAATTTCAAACCCAAAATTTAAAAACAAAATTCCAGAGTTAAAATTTAAATCCGGAATTCCAAGCCGCATTCCCAAAGACTCAAATTTAAAAGCGCTGCCTCGGAATTAAATTTTAAAATTTTACGCCAAGACACGCTGTATTGATGAGCCTAAACGAACCGCGATGAGCCCGAGAGCGCCTTAAAACGCCGAGCAAACTACAACTAGCCCAAGCGCTCCAAAATTCAGAGCCGAGCCGCCCAAGCCACGAATCATAGCGGCTTTAACCGACTAGGCGCTCCGCAGCTATCACGCTCCTTCGCGAACCCGCACCTCGTCCTCGACCTCTTGCAAAAACCGCTCCACGAGCTTGCTCTCATCGAGTTTGGCGACCACTTCGCCGTGGCGCATCACGATGCCGCGCCCGTTGCCGAACGCGATCGCCACGTCCGCGCCCTTCGCCTCGCCGATCGCATTTACGACGCAGCCCATGACGCTGATATTTAGCGGCGTTTTGATGTGCGCGGTTTTTTCTTCGACGATTTTGATCGCGCTTAGCAGATCGCTTTGCAAACGCCCGCAGGTAGGGCACGAGATGATATTGACGCCGCTTTTTTGCACGCCCGCGTCCTGCAGGATCGCGCGCGCGACGCGGATCTCCTCCTCAAGCTCGCCCGTGATGCTCACGCGCATCGTATCGCCGATCCCCTCCATCAGAAGTGCTCCCAGCGCGATTGCGCTCTTGATGCTCGCGTGAAATTTCGTCCCCGCCTCGGTCACGCCCAGATGAAAAGGATACTCGCATAGCGGGCGCAGCGCGCGATACGCAGCCACCGTGCTCGGTGCGTCGGAGGTCTTAAGCGAGATCGCGATGTCGCTAAAGTCCTCATCTTCAAGCAGCGCGGCGTTATACAGCGCGCTTTGCACCATCGCCTCCACGCTGCGACCGTATTTCTGCTCAAACTGCTCCTCCAAAGAGCCCAAATTTACGCCGATGCGGATAGGCAGGCTGCGAGCTTTGCACGCGCGCACGACCTCTTTGATGCGGTCCCTGCCGCCGATATTGCCGGGATTTATACGGACTCCGTCGACAAACTCCGCGACCTGCAGCGCCAAGCGAAAATTAAAATGGATGTCCGCTACGATGGGAAGCGGCGAGCTTTTTTTGATCCGCGCGAGCGCGTCAGCGTCCTGCTTATCGAGCACGGCGCAGCGCACGATGTCGCAGCCCGCGAAATACAGGCGGTTTATCTGCTCTAGCGTGCCCTCCACGTCCTTCGTTTTAGAAAAGCTCATCGACTGCACGGAGATGGGCGCGCCGCCGCCGATCGCTACGGAGCCCACTTTGATCTGCTTGGTCTTGTATCTTTGCATCTTTTTCCTTTAAGCGGATATTTTAGCAAAATATCGCTTGCATTATCTTTGCGAAGCGCAAATTTTATGAATTTAGCAGGCTAGCGCAAGTGGGTGCCGAACGCTTTTAATCCGCGCGCTTGCAAATTTCATTTGCTAAATTTTAGCGGCAGATCTTTCAAAGCGAAGCGAGCACGGTGCGATCGGTATCTACTAAATTTAAGAGCGCCTGGGGTGTTTGCTTAAATAAAATTTCGTCGCAGAGTGAACGGGCGGGGCGCGAGATCAAACCGATACGGGCGCGGAATTTTAGCCTGATTTTACGTAAATTTTCATAGCCGTAAGCGGCGAGTTTGTACCCGCAGAAGTGCTTAATATCTAAATTTCGCCGACAGCCTGTTTTGATCTAAATTTTATACAGCGTGTGAGGCTAGATTTTAAATTTACGCCGCACGTGCCATGTGTGTCGCTCGTAGGCTAAATTTTACGTGTAGCTAGCGCAATAATAAAATTTAGCCTTTTCGGAGCCGCCGATAAATTTTTAGCTTTTAGACCAAACACGGCGAGATTAGTGCCTAAATTCCACGTCGAGCTTGATCGTATCCATCTTATTTTGCAGAATGTCCAGCGCCGATTCGCTCCGACTTTTGCCGCCGCTCGCGCCGTCCTTCTGCTGCCATTTGTACTTAGGAGCGTCCGAGCCGAACTCGGGCGAAAACGAAAATCCTCTACCGGGATGCCGCGCCTGCTCGGTGCCCGCCGCGCTAGAGGGAGCGGGATCGCTCAGCTTCCAAGTGCCGTCCTCATAATACGCCCTCTCGCTCACCTCCAATCTAAGCGGCGGCAAAGCGTGCCCGCCGCCTTTTTGCGCGGATCTGAATGGAACGCTTTTGGCGGAATTTTTTGGAGCGGATTTTCTTGATCGTGCGGCGGAATTTTTTGCTTTTAAGCTTTTTGCTTTCGAGCTTTTTGGAGCGGATTTTTCGATTTTAGAGTTTTTTAAATTTGAAATTTCGATCGCGGAATTTTTACTCGCATGATTTTTGGTTTTCACGTCCTCTTGCATCGCGATTTGTGGTTTGTGATTTTGCGGCGCGGCGATTTGATGCTCCGCGCTTTGAGCAGATAGCTCCGTAAATCCCGCAAGGGCGAGCGCAAGTATAAAAATGCGGGCAAAATTTTTCATCATCTTCCTTCCTTTAGGATGAAATTTAGCAGAGACTAGATTAAGCGGCGTTAAATTTAAGCACGGAAGTTAAAATTTCGCGCCGTAAATTTAAAATGATGGATTTTGAAATTAATGAAAAGGTCGTATAAGGAGTCATAAAAACTCGCGACAAACCGCACGAAAAAGAAAGCGCCGTGAAATTTTA